>NZ_ALBR01000025.1:0-105474 GCF_002081505.1 Bacillus sp. CDB3
AAGATTACCGAGAATTCGGAAATCATCCTTCTTATTCGAAGCTTAGTAGTATAAGGAGAAATTTCATAGTATAGAACGTTTAAAAGAATACCTATACGATGCTATTCATAAGGGGATTAAAATTCCTAAGCAGGTAATCCTTGATATCAATGAAGCTATAGAGTATGCAAGGAAGCAAGGATTAACTCCTTGTGATGTTCACGGGAAAAATGTGATGATGGAAAACGGAAGGGGATATGTAGTCGATGTATCTGATTTCTTAAAAATAAAAGAAGATAGTAAGTGGAGAGACCTAGAAAAGGCATATTTTACATTTTACTTGCCTTTTATTTATAAATTGCCTTTCCCTGTTAAAATACCGTATTTCATGTTAAACATTGTTAGACGTTCATATAGAAAATATAAGAAGCTTAAAAAGAAATTCAAATTGTAAAAGGACCACATACGTATCTTTAGGTTAGATAAGTGAATCACTAGTAAACAAAAGGACCGTACATTTTAGATATGTCTAATATGTACGGTCCTAATTTTATAACTTCATGAATTAATTTATTTATAAAATAATTGAAAAATTTGTATGTAATACTGATGTTATTACCATAAGAAGTAAATCTTCTTGTTTTAATAGAATATACCATTTCAGTACATTACATTTTAAACATATTGATGTACTATAGTTCTAAACAAATTACAATAACGGATTAGAAGGGGAATAAACTATGTACACAGACTCAATTGAGTATTAAAATTTCAATCTAATTTACCTTTGCAAAGATGCAGGTATCAATTAGTTTTTTACCGTCAGCTGAAAGATCTTCATTACGTAATATCCCCTCAAGCTCAAAACCTAGTTTTTCAGGGATCGTACGACTTTTCGTGTTAGTAGATTCACATCTTATTTCAATCCTTCTAAATTTGAGTAACTGAAATGCAAGGTTTGTTAACTCACTTACTACCTCTGTCATATATCCATTGCCACTAAATTGCGTGTTAATCCAGTATCCAATTTCACATTTAGAAATCTTCCAATTAATTCCGTGAAGGCTAGCAGTTCCAATAAAATCATTAGTACCCTTATGATAGATAAGATAGCGAAAGCTTTCTCTTTTCAAAAAATCTACATGGGCATTTCTCAGGAGAATTTCCGTTTCTTCAACAGTAGGAATTGACTGGAATAAAAGCAACCATTGCTTTAACTCACTAATTGAATCCTTAATAGCTTGGTGTACGACATTCCCGTCACCAGCTTGAAGTGGTGCTCGAAGAATTAGTCTGTCTGTTTCTATTTGTAACGGAACATCTAATAAAATAGGATGCATATCATTTCTCCTCTCGAAAACTTTAAATTATGACATAATGAAACTTATATAATAAAAAAACTTTCACCCAAAAGAAATAATTTTTGAGGACGAGAGTTGCAATTTCGTGGTACCACCTCAGTTTGTTGATATGTCACCATATCAACCTCTTCGGGTACGTTACTATAATACATAAATTAAAAAATACCCTATCTCACTAACAGGAGATCCCGTCACAGCATCACTATAAGTTATTATAGAACCGTGCGAAGCTCCTAGTCTTTCTTCATTAAGAATTTGATATGTAGCAATACAGTAAAGCATATCTCCCATAAAGGGACCTCCTAAAAATTAGTAAACAATAAATATATATTCAATTAATCACTTAGAAATCCCTTTTCACATATGGAAAACTAAACTGCCAGTTGGTACAAAAAAATGGCTACCGAAGCAGCCTTAGGTTGTTCAACTAATGCATGCGTTAGTTGAATAAGGAATTATTATTTTTCATCTATTGGCTTCCAATTTTTATCTTTTGCATAATGGGGTGGTACCCCATGCCTATCAAGCTAAGCTTATATAAGTTTAATTTCATGTGAGATTTTTTCTTTTTTCTAAAGATCTAGTGTAAGTTCTTGAAAGATTTGCATACCAAATAAACCCTATCGGGTTTCAGTTTTTTTGATTACGCTACATGATTGTGAGACATAGAAAAGTTATATACGACGCCTAAGATATCAAAGACTGTTTTCTTCTCATACCTATGGGATTTTCGTCCGTTTTTCTGTAAGAGATTAAACAGCCGAGACAATATCTTTGTTAATTCTTGGGTGTCTTTTTGTAGAGATTGATAAATAAGTGGAAAATAATCTTTTATCATATAAATCGCTTTATATTCGCTTAATTCTCGTTTCTTCTTGCTGAGGAGTAATTGGCGCATTTGGAACATAGTGGAGGAACAAAGAAAGATGCTAATTAATTGTCCGTATAAGTGACATTCTAGTCGTTCTAATTTTACAGAATTACAATGATGAATACGAAAGAATGATTTCCATGTTTTAAAGATAAGTTCAACTTGCCATCGTAAGGAGTAAAAATCGTATACTTGTTCCTTTGGTAGATATTCCAAAGGAATATTTGTAATGTAAAAGTTAATTGCACTAAGTCGCTTACTGCGTTCTTTATAGGTAATTTGCTTCTTATGTTCTTTAGATGCTAAATCCTTTTGTCTACGTTTCATTTGCGTTTCAGTTAATTTGTACAGAATTAGTCTTGCAGGAAGTTTTTGATACATTCCAATATAAATCTCAGGAAGTTTCATATGTTTCACCTGACTGTAATTGGTCAATGAATTGCTCCATATCTAGTTGGATGTATTCAGATTGCTTTTTTATTGTTCCATTTTGAAAGTATTCAGGTTCTCTATTCTTCTGATATATACGAGTATTGAGCTTTAATCGTGAAATAAAATAAGCACCACACTCGTCTATCGTATGTAGATCTCTTAAATCGAAATATCCTAGATCACGTATACATACATCGTGCGGTTGAAGAGACGTTAAGCAAGTAGAACCATAAATTTTATCATTTTGCTTTCCCGAACCTACATGAACATGTAAAAATTGACCACTAAGCAAATCGTACTCTAATTGAATTTTCACACCAGCACTATGACCACTACCTCCTGAACCTTGATATGTAGAAGCAAATTTATCTGGAACCTGAAAATGTGTAGAATCCAATACACGAATACTACGAAAATAGTTTGTATACAAAGTTGGAATCTTGTTTGAGTTGGAGGAATGAAATTGTTGGTTAAGTAAATACGCTAATATTTGTTGTAAAAACTGTACAGCCCGAGAATTAAAGCGTTGATTGAGTCCTTCCGGACTCATGGAAATGCCTGTGTTAGCTTCTAATCGACTACATAATTGTGTCAATGAAGTATGAGCTATATTTTGGCTTAACCAAACACATAAAGCCACTAAGTCTTGTGCACGATATTTACTTTTTCGTTGAACAAATCCTATCTCTCTAGCTAACTGTTCCAAAGCATACGGTGACATATATCGTTGTAGTTCTTTAGAGAACAATTCTAGTTCATCTAAAATCGATAAATTCATAACAAAAACGCCCCCTTTCTGTATATTTCTACAAAAAGAATAGCGTTTTTTTCGTTTTATGGATACAATTTTCTAGCTTGATGGCGATGTGACGCTACCCTTATATTAAATCGCAATAAAAGGTGTTTTATGAATATACTCTTTATTATCAATCTGGCTAATTATAAAATTTGCTATTTCTTTATTTGAAATCATTGCCCCAGGCATATCGATAAGACTTTCTTTGACTGCTCTTACTTCAACACCCTCCTTTACAAAAGGCAGTCTTATTAGTGTCCAATCAAGGTCTTTATTTTTCAAAAGAATATTCAGCTCTTCTCTTTTATCTTTCATCATTTTGGAAAAGAGCACTTCAAACATTTTTGCTCCAATCTTATTTAAAAGACTTTTTTTATCTCCTATAATGTTGAGAGAACCTCCTGTAACGCCAATATATCTCTTAATATCCTTTTCTTTCATTACTTCAAGTATATCTCTGGTAACTTTGCTATATATAGGTGTATCTCTCATAGGTTGACCAAAGCAATTTATAACAATATGACAACCTTCGAGTAGTTGTCTTATTGCATCTACATTCTCCGCAGTACCTGTTACAATCTCAATTTTATCATCGTTATACTTTAATTTTTTAGGATTCCGAACAAGCATACGAATTTGGTAGCCATTTTTTAACGATTCTGAAGCTATATAACGACCTACCTTACCAGTGCCACCAATTACAGCTATTTTATAAGGATTATCCATTCCATCACTCCTAAGAATATATAAATAAACTCAATCCTTCCGAATTAAATTCTAATTTTATAATATTTCCCTTTTCATAATTAATAATATTTATCATTTTTCATTTTTCTTTATATTTTAACATAAATTACCTATTTATTCTGAAGTTTTCTTTTAACGCCTTAAATAACAAAATAGATCGTAACCGAAATGGAAGTGTGACAATAATCATTGTCACATTGTTAAAAGCAATGCTAATTATAATCCTATTTTAGGAGTCCCGCCACGTTATCATCAATCTAGTAATTTGAAGTGTCCACAAAACAAAAATTTTATTATTTTGCAGTTATTTATAAGAATTCAGCTCATTTTTATCGTTTTGGGGTAACTTGTTTTCTTAAGTTGATGGACATGGGGTGGTACCCCTACTAGAAAAATTGTCTCCGCGTGAACGTGAAGAACTTGAAAAATTTAAAAAAGAAGCAATGGAAGAACCACCGGATTTCTTTGAATATATTCAGTCTATCGAAAAAGATAATAAATGATACATAATGCCTCCAACAGAATATTTATCAAATTGATAACATATGTATCCCTTTCGTTTTTTACAGAAATTGTAATAATATAAGTATATGCATATAGAAGGGGAGGCAAAAAGTGATGAAAATAAAGAATTAACAAAGCAAGCCAATGTATTGCAAGGTGAGATTCAACAAGAATTTTTAGCTACATTTAATAAGTTGAACATGAATGATATTACTGGCGATGCAAAAGAAGCCCGTAAATCTTTAGATAATCTTAAGGCTTGGATACAACAATCTGACCTATTAAAATCTCAAAAGGATTTTGTTGATACGTTACCTGAAAAAGAAGCAAGTATCTCTAAACTAGAGGAAAGTAAAAAATAAAGAAAAGAGGTTGCCCAAAGGTAACTATTCAGCGACTTTTGGGACAGCCTCTTCTTTTCATTGTATACTTTCAAGAAAATTTAGAATAAAATAAAAATATAGTCATCTACCTATTATTCACTAATGAAAAGAAAGGGGGGTAGCGAAATGCAACTGAAGTATGGGAAGCACATTAATATATTATCTATTGTTCTAACTTTGTTCTCTTTTTCCATAATTGTAAGTTTCTCTACCTGGTTGAGTGGATATTCAATTCCCAACCTTTCTACAATGGTTAAGGTAACAATGTGGAGTGCATTTATTCTTGGAATTATAGGGTTTAGACAAGAGAAAAGCGCACTAGCGATTATAATTATGGGAATATGTGCCTTTGGTCTAGTCGTTCTATATACTTATGCGGTTATAAGTTTTCTTGAGCATTGAACACCATGAAAAAGAAACGAACATTTTTGTTCGTTTCTTTTTTGGGTGTTATTTTCATGATCTTTTACAATGATATATGGAACTCCTTGTACGTTAAAGGAATTATACTCTTCTTTTCCTTCTGGGGTATTAGGGGTACCACTCCATTGCTATCAAGTTAAAAAATCTGTTGTTCCGCAAAACGAAAAAATGAGCTGAACTCTTATAGACAGCTGTGGAAGGATAAAATTTTTGCTTTGGAGGTATTTCAAAACCTTAAGTTGATGGGCATGGGTACCGCCAACGTAAAGATTTTATGCTGCCTGTAAAAAACTGACTAGTGAGAGCTCATAATCCGTGGGGGAGGGACACCCCGCGAATTTAAGTTTCACTTTATAAAAAAAGTAAGGATTGGTCGGTACTGCTTGTTATTTGACTATTACTTTTCCATCCATTCCTTTCAAGTAGTGGAACCGACATATTAGTTCATATGTACCGGGAGTTTCAGGTTTTACGGTAATTGTAATTTCTTTTCCTGATGGGACTTCTACGTCAATTCCGAGCTTTTTCACCGTAAAGGTATGTTCTCTATTTCCTTTGTTTTTTAATAGCAACGTTGTCGTTTTCCCAACCGGAACAGTGATGGTACTCGGATTAAAGTAATCATCATTCAATTCAACCTCAATAGGCTGTCTCACAGCGTCGGATTCGGCAAATACACGGAGCGAACCTAAAGTAGTTATAACTACAATCATCGCAAGTGAAATGATTAATCCAGTTAATAGCTTTTTCACAGACATTCGCAATCCCTCCTTTCCTAAGCACTAGTGTTTTCAAATTTATAAAATATTATCACGATAAATAGGGTTTAGGCGTGGCTCACAGAGTAATTCTTTCGGAAACTTCTAATAACCAAGTGATAACTGGAATAGGATTTGTGTAAATAAAAAAAGCCTCCACTACTGTGGAAGCTTTTCCAAATGATGTGCAATATCGATATACATATCGGAATAAACCGAATGGATTTCATTACTAGGCGCAGCGTTAGAAGAGAAGTGGACAATTACCATATTTGCTTTCGGATCGATGTAAAGCGTTTGTCCGTAACTACCTAACACTTCGAAAGCACCTTGTTCATTATGTGGAATCCACCATTGATTATGATAAGAAATGGAAGCACCACGACCAATTGCGAGCTCACCTTCTTGTACATTTTTCACACTTTCTGTAATAGCAGAAGGGACGATTTGTTTTCCGTTATATTGACCATTATTTAATAGTAATTGTCCGAACCTCGCCATATCTCTAGCAGTTGCATTTAAGCCAGCGCTTGCTTGTTCTACTTTTGTTTCATCTGTAACGTAATACGCGTTTTCTTCCATACCAATTTGAGACCAAATTCGTTCGCTTACATTTTCAGCTAACGATTTCCCTGTAATCGTTCGGATAATCCAAGCGAGTGTTTCTGTTGATCCGTTATTGTAAGAAAAAGCGGATCCGGGTGGTGCAGTTTCTTTTGCTTCTAGTAACATATCATAAATTTTCATAGGACCCTCGTAGTTTTTACCTCGGGGCAAAATATTACTAGCTAAATATAGTTGTGCATCTTGATTTTCTAGTCCTAGCTGCATATATCCGTGAGTAGGGTATTCAGCGGAAACTTGCATGTCCAGTAATTGCTGAAGTGTGGCTGTTCCGAATGGTGTATTTTTTAACTCTTTTATGTAAGTGTCAGCTGTTTTCTCTACATCAATTCGATTTTCTTCAGCGAGAGATTGTATAATTGCACCGGTAAATACTTTTGCTAATGATGCCATGCCATGAGGATCACTCTCGTTATATTCATTGAAATATCGTTCATAAACAAGTTGACCATTCTGTACAACGACAAAAGCATCTGTTTTGTTTTCGTCTAAAAGTTTTTTTAGAGGAGTCGTATTTCCAAATCCACGCTCCACAGCAAAATCGTCTAAGGTTTGTAACGCGGTAGGGAATTGAGCAATTTGTTCAGGATTGTTTTTAACTTCATTAATTAAAGTGAATTCTTTCATATGTGTATACGACCAACGTAAGTAAGGATCATCTAACCAGTTTTCTTTTGTGACATTATCTTTAGTGGGGGTCGTTTTATTATGTTTAAAAAAAGTAAACCCAAGCCCTGTAACTACGAATAGTAATACTAGTAACAGTAATAGCAGGGGAGATTTCTTTACATTCATGCATGTACCTCCTTTAGTTTCTATTATAAGTATACGCTCGTCTTAAAAGAAATACAAAATAAGGAAAGTAAACGGGTAAGTTTACTTTCCTTATAAACGTTAAGCAGATATTTGTCCATCTGTACTTTGCTTTTTGAATTTTTGTTTTCGTCCGTGTAATCCATAATAAAGTAGTAAAGTGAACGCAACGATAATAGCTGCGATAAAATACATATTATGATAACTTGATTTGGCAGCGACTATACCTAAAATGAAAGAACCAAAGCCAATGCCACTATCAAAGAACGAGAAGTAAGTAGCTGTCGCAGAACCACGTCGATGGTTTGGAGCGGCAGAAATCGCGATCGTTTGGAAACTTGGAATTAATGTTCCGTATCCTAAACCGATTAGCATACCTGCACCAAGGAACCAAAATGAAGTTTGCGCTTGGCTTAAAATGAACATTCCAATTGTGAAAATTATGATAGCTGGATAAATAAGTACATTTTCACCGAAACGATCAAAGATTTTTCCTGTGAATGGACGAGAAATTACAACAACAAGTGCGTATAAAATAAAGAAGTAACTTGCAATTTCGCTTAAACCGAGCTCTTTTGCATAAATAGGAATAAAGGATAGAATACCACTATAAGAAAAGGCTAAAACAAATCCTGTTAGAGCGATCGGAATAGAAGATGGTTCAATTAAGTCTTTCCATTTCATTTTTTCTCGTGTTTGTGTACTTACTGGTTTTTCATGAGGAATATTCACTACTAACCCTAATAAAAATGCGAGTAATGAAAATACCGAACAAACGATAAATAATGCAGTAAATGAAAAATGAGAAATAATTGTTAAACCTAAAAAAGGACCAATTACCATCGGTAGACTCATAAATACACCGTAATAAGCAAGTGCTTCACCGCGTCTATGAGCTGGTGCTACATCAGTTACAATTGTTCCAGTTGCTGTTGTTGCCATTCCGAATCCAATACCATGTAAGAAGCGAAGGGCAAGTAATAAAAATAAACTTTGCGTACCGAAATACATAACAGTAGCGGCTAAAAATAGTGAAAGTGAAATAAATAATATTTTTTTTCTTCCTAAATCATCGAGCCATTTTCCTGTGAATGGTCTACATAAAACAGATGAAATAAGAAAAACAGTTGCAACTAAACCAATTTCCTCAGGTTTTCCTTTTAGTCCGTCTATAACGTAGACGGGCAGAGTAGTCATAAGCATGTAAAATGTTAAAAAGAGAAACAGACTACTAAAACAAGTTCCGAGGAAATCCTTCGTCCAAAGTTTTTCACTTTGCATCGTCATCCCTCCAATTTAATCATCTAAATTTTTTATAATTTTTTGTAGTACTTCAAATGCTTGATGTAACTCTTCTTCGTTAATACTTTCTAGCGTCTTTTCTTCGAAAGCATCAACTTCTTCTTGCCATACTGGAATCATTTCTAGTGCTGTTTCCGATAATGAAATGACCTTCTCACGGCGATCTTTTCCTTCTGTACGAATAATCCAGCCCATCGTTTCCATACGAGTTAATGTGCGAGTCATCGTTGGTGATTCCACATTTAAATACTGGCATAATTCTGTTTGGGTACAAGATCCAGTTTGATTAATACGGAATATAACAGCCCATTGTGCACTAAATAATCCAGTTGGAGATACACGTTCATTAAATTTCTTCGTAAATTTACGAGAAGTTTGACTGACGATATGAAAAAAATGTTGTTTTTCGTCCATGTAGTTTGATCCTTTCAAATTAGTTACCTAGCTAACTATATACTTTTTTATTATAATTGTCTAGTAATAGACATGTTGATTTATGTAAAAATTTCGTATAGCTTTTTTGTTGAGAACATACATTCTGCATGTTATTCTTTAAGTAAGTAAAGAATTTTCTTTCTATTAAAAAGAATGGGGGAACTTGTGATGATTAAGCCTGCAACAATGGAGTTTGTTTCACTATCGAACGGAGAAACGATTGCGTATCAGGAAGTTGGAAGGCAAAATGCAGAAATTCTTGTACTCATTCACGGGAACATGACATCGTCACAACACTTTGATTTAGTTATTGAAAAGCTGCAAGATCAATACCATATTTACGCTCTTGATTTAAGAGGATTTGGACAATCAACATATAATAAGCCGATAGATTCAATACAAGATTTTGCAGGAGATGTAAAACTATTTATCAATCAATTAAAACTAGAGAAATTTTCATTAATGGGCTGGTCAATGGGTGGTGGTGTTGCGATGGAATTTACAGCGAATCATCCAACGTTTGTCGAAAAGTTAATTTTAGTAGAATCAGTAGGAATGAAGGGCTATCCAATCTTTAAAAAAGATATTAACGGGCAACCGATCGTAACGAGTCTATTAAAAACGAAAGAAGAAATCGCGCAAGATCCCGTACAAATTGCACCAGTGCTAGATGCGATAAAAAATATGAATAAATTATATTACCGTACAGTATGGAATTTATTAATATATACACATAATCAACCTGAACCGGATCGTTATGAAAAGTATTTAGATGATATGTTAACGCAACGTAATTTCGTAGATGTGAATTATGCGCTCATTACATTTAATATTTCGGATGAATATAATGGGGTTGTAGAGGGAAATAAGCAAATTCATCGTATTAAAGCTCCGACACTCGTCATACAAGGTGATAGAGATTATGTCGTACCGCAAGTAGTGGGTGAGGAGTTAGCAAAACATTTGCCGAATGCAGAATTAAAATTGTTAGAAGATTGCGGTCATTCTCCGTTTATTGATTGTTTAGATGTATTTATAAAACATGTAGAGTATTGGTTAGAACAGAAATAATCCCCGAAATGAACGGTGTTGCATATACTATAACATTGTAGGTAAAAGGGGAGATTATCAATGCATCATCCGCTCTTAATTGCGCATTCGCCATATAATCATCACTTATATACAAAAATAATGATAGATCCGATGGATATGCAAGTTTCATCAGCTATAGTTCCTTTACAAATGCAGCAGCCACCAATAGCTCATACACATCACTACTTATATGGCCCTTTATTTTATGAAAATCCATATTTTAAACATTTTCATTACCATGTGAAAGCACAAGTTTGGGATGGCTAAGAAGCTAAAAGGCTCATTCTTTTAGCTTCTTTTTTATTGTTGAAAAGTCGAAATCATTTCGTTCACTAGTTCTTTCTTATTATATAGTAAACCGTATATAATGAGTATGGTGGATTACAAAAGGGAGAGATTAGGGATGTCAATGCGTTTTACTTTTTGGATTATGGTTGGGATTGTAGCAATCTCGGGTTTATCACAAGGCATGCTATTACCTGCCATTGCAATGATTTTTGAACAAGAAGGGGTTAGTTCAAGTATTAATGGTATTCATGCGACGGCATTATACATTGGGATATTATTTATTTCACCGTTTCTTGAAAAACCGATGCAAAAGTTTGGAATGAAGCCAATTATCGTGATTGGTGGGTTTCTCGTTATTATTTCATTATTCTTTTTTACACAAACCTTTTCATTCTGGGTATGGTTCGTTCTTAGATTTCTAGTTGGAGTCGGAGATCATATGCTTCATGTTGGAACACAAACATGGATTACGACAACATCGGACCCGAGTAAAATAGGTAGACAAGTATCGATATACGGTGTATTCTTCGGAATTGGTTTCGCCGTTGGTCCGTATTTAGCAAGTACTGTTCAGTACGGTCTTGCAACACCATTTATCGTATCTACTATACTTTGTTTAATTGGCTGGCTTTTACTACTACCAACGAAAAATGCATTTCCAGCACAAGATGAGGCGAAAACTGAAAGTGAATCATCCTTTTCTCGTTATAAACAAGTCGTTGGATTAGCTTGGATTGCACTTATTGGTCCACTTGCATATGGTGTACTTGAAGCGATGTTAAATAGTAATTTGCCAGTATACGCACTTCGCAAAGGATGGTCTGTATCGGAAGTTTCCTTCTTATTACCAGCATTCGCAGTTGGAGGTATTATTACACAAATCCCGCTCGGTATGTTAAGTGATAAATACGGAAGAGATCGTATTTTAACGTGGATGTTCAGCGTAAGTACTGGTATTTTCCTACTTGCAGCAGTATTTGATCAATATTACTGGATCGTCTTTGCTTGTATGCTTCTAGCTGGTATGGTCATTGGCTCTTGCTTCTCATTAGGACTTGGATTCATGACAGATTTATTACCGAGACACTTACTACCGGCAGGTAATATATTATCCGGAATCGCCTTTAGTATAGGAAGTATTATGGGCCCTGTATTAGGAGGTGTATTTATAGAAAAAATACAGTATACAAGCTTTTTTATTGCGGTTATGATTATAATGGGTATTCTCGCAATGTTATATATTATTTACATGAAGAATCAATTCGCATCAAGAAAAATAGAAAGTAGGTTAGGGCATGACAAAACAACCTAATAAAAAGAAATTTGAAGTACTAGAAAACGAAACAATTACAGATTGCTTAGCACGCATGGAACAAGAAGGATACGCACCATCTCGTCGCATGGAAGAGCCAATCTTTCATGAAGTGAAGAAAGACGGGAAAACAGAAGTTGAACCGTGTGGTAGAAAGATTGTTTTTGAGGGGAAATTGAAGTAATTTAATAACAAATTCTCTTTATAGTATAGAGCCATCCAATTCATTCTTTGTGAGTTGGTGGCTTGTTTTTTATTGATCAATGAAGAAATAGGGAGATTAGGAATTGAATAGAATGAATGGATATTTTTTAGGAAGAACAAAAAGTAATTAGTTGTTCGGACATGGATTGTAGAGCTAATATAATAAATTAAAAATAAAACTTTGCAACAGAGCCTTTATCTATTGTTTTTGCTAAATCTTATGTACAATTCACAGTGCGATCCATATAAAATGCCATTTCCTTTTTCATTTCTCATAATTAGCTTCTTTATATGGGGCGGAGAAAATATTGCTACTTTTTTCGTATATTGGTAAAATAAGTTCTTGGGTCTTACTTGTTGTTATCAGTGTAATGAATGTCGCTCAACTTAAAGAAATTAGTTACAAAGATTTCGCACTATCTAAAGGGGGGACGGCAGCGATTCCCTCTTTTTGGAGCCACTCACAAACGTAAAGCAAGAGAGGAGGCTATATGAACTATTCTCCTCTCTTGTTTAGATTAACCAGCTACTACAGTTGGAACTGGTATATCAAATTCAACATCCTGTCGGAGAATATTTTTCTAGCAATCTATTAATTCTGATGGAAACGATAGATTGTTAGAAAAATATTCTCCGTATATTCCGAGGTTGATATAACAGGGTGTTCTTCCAAAATTAAGTGTAAAATCAAAATACGCTGTTTTAAAAAGTTATTTGTTAGAATTGGTTATAAGTAATAAAACAGAAAAGAGGATTACATGTTAGATAATTTACAGAGAAGTAAAAAGTTTTTTTTATTATGTCTTATTTTTTTAGTGATTTTAACCGCTTGTGATAATACAGATGTTAAGACATCTAAAGCATCATTACCACCGGCTCAATCAAATACAGATAAATCATTAAAAACACCGAATTGGGTAGATAAAAGTCCTATTCAACAGTCTCCTAATTTTACTGAAGATAAAAAAGTAAAATCGGTAGTGAATTTAATAGCAACGGGTGATAATTTATACCATGACGCAGTAATTAAAGATGGCAAACAAAAAGACGGTTCATATGATTATAACTATATTTATGAAAATATCAAAAAAGCTGTTAAATCAAGTGATCTTGCTATAGTGAACCAGGAGACCCCGATTGCAGGAAATAATTTAAAAGTACAGGGATATCCTACTTTCAATACACCTGAAGAAGTGGGTCAATCTTTAGTGGATACTGGATTCAATATAGTGACTCAAGCGACAAATCACGCTATGGATATGGGTATTAAAGGTGTTGCGAATACAAGAGAATACTGGAAGAAATATCCGGATGTTATCCCGGTAGGCATTAATGAGAGTCAAAACGAGCGCAATGAAATAAAAACGATTACAAAAAATGGGATTCGTTTTGCGTTACTTAATTATACATATGGTACGAATGGAATTAAAATTCCAGCTGATAAGTCTTGGGCATTAAATTTAATTGATAAAAAAGCGATACAAAATGATGTGGAAAAGGCAAAGAGTAGTTCTGATATGGTGATTGTTATGGTGCATTGGGGAGTTGAATATACCTCTACACCTTCAAACCAACAAAAAGAAGTTGCTCAATATTTAACAGATTTAGGTGTAGATGTAGTAATTGGAAATCATCCACATGTAATTCAACCAGTTGAGTGGAAACAAAATAAAGATGGACATCAAACGCTAATCTATTATTCTCTTGGAAACCTTATTTCTGCTCAAGAAAAATTAGAAACAATGGTTGGAGGACTATCTTATATACAATTTGTCAAGTATGAAGATAAAACTTTTGGTATACGACAAGCGGCATTCGTACCGACAGTAACTGACTATGCTGATGGTAAGACACATTTTAAAATTCAATTTTTAAAAGATTATTCGGATGAAAATTCTAAAAATCATGGGATTAAAAAATTTGTCGGCCCCGTTTCTTTGGAGAATTTCAAGGATATTCCTAGAGATGTGTTGGGAAATTGGTATAAAGACTAATAAACAAAAAGGGAATGAGATACAATTAAAAAATTTATAATTTTAGCATTGGTATTGGCACTGGGATGGAGCCTTGCTGCTTGTAGTGGAAAGCAAACATCTCAGGAAACTACTAATAATAACGATAAAAATAAAAATGAGATAAATGCGAAGGAAAAAGATGTTTTACCTATCTCTGATGTTAATGATTGGAGAATTATCCTTGTAAATAGAGACCATATGTTATCAAAGGAACTAGGAATTGAATTAACAAGTATCACCCAAAATGCTAAGCCAAATATGAAAATAGATAGTAGAATTGCAACTTCCTATCAAGATATGGTAGCAGCTGCAAAAAAAGAGGGAATCAATCTTTATTTAAGATCAGGTTATCGAGCTATAAAATTACAACAAACTTATTATGATGCTTCAGTTAAAAGCTATAAATCTCAAGGTTTGTCGGATAAAGAGGCTAGTGCTAAGGCATTGGAATATCTTCAGTATCCTGGTGCAAGTGAACATCATACTGGATTAGCGTTAGACATTATTTCAGTTGAATGGCAGAATACTGTAGAAGATTTAAATGCGAAATTTGAAACTACCGATGCATTCAAATGGTTAGATAAGAATGCTGCAGAGTATGGATTTATTCTCCGCTATCCAAAAGATAAAGAGAATATTACTGGCATTAAGTATGAGCCATGGCACTATCGTTATGTAGGAAAAGAAGTTGCTGTTTATCTAAAAGAAAAAGGGTTAACTTTAGAAGAATATAGCGAAAAAATTAAGTCTGGCAAGTAAAAATATGCTTTTATTCTATTAAAAATCTAGTGGACATATTTCCCTTCCTCGAAGGAAAAGAATTATGCACTGCCACTGGAAAAGGTGGATCTGGAGGATGTGTTAATCTTCCTCTTAGTATTGCGAAAACTGTGTATGATAATGTAAGCACGTATGAACCGATATATGTATCAAGAACTTAAATTTATAAAAGAAGCAATGAAAAAGGATCTGATATTCATATCAGGTCCTTTTTCATTCGTAATTTGTGGACAGTCAAATGCTTCTTTTTCAATCTACGATAGAAGACAGAACGTATATTTGGTATAATCAAAACATACTATATGAAACGATGTACATGAGTTTGACATTTATGTAATAAGGTAAGTACTACATAACAATAACTACTCTTTATAGGATTCAGTTCATGTTATACAAATCAATCGTTAGAAAGGAAAAGTTGTAATGAATCAAATTTCATTTGAAGATTTATTTGAAGACGAAAAAGAAAATAAACAAGAAAAGGTAGAGGTAGCCGAGATACCTGCACCTTTATCACCATTGCAAAAAGATATATTAGAATTAATGAATGCCGAAGAAATAAGTGCACTGGAGCTATGCGAACAATTAATACGAGCTGGTAAAATATCAGATGAAAGATTCACAACGAATAAGCCAAAAGCATATGGACAAGTATGCTTACTATTAGAAGGTTTTGTGACGGAAGGGAAGCTTACTTTTATCAAGAATGATGAGAAAAGAGATAGGGTATATAAAGTGAAACTTTAATCAGCGGGGGGCATCCCCCACTGATTATTATCCCGCACCAATCGGGCGTTAATGCGGGATAAAATGAAAGAAGAAGTTTCTAACATATAAGTTGTACAGGGTATAGTAAAGAAATAAGAATGAAGTATCATTAAGCATGTAAAGAAAAGTTAAAGTTATGTAGGGACTAGGTTTAAATGGCCTAGTCCCTTATATAAGTGGGAAATGTAAAAAATATTTTTTATTTGGCTTTTTCTTCGCGCTGTCATGTTATCCTTTAATAAAGCGATAAATGAAACTGGAACTTAATCATGTGAGGTTAGTTATAAATGATAAAGAAATTTACTAGAGTAATATTAACTGCAGTTATGCCAATCGGTCTTTTTACCGGTTGTGGGACTACTGAAAAAACTGAAGTACAAGAGCCAAAAGCGGTACAAACGGAGCAAAAGGACTATATGGATTACTCATATGGTAGCGCGGGTATATTAGTAAGCGGAAAAGCGAAAGAACGTCAACAGTACGAGATAGGGTATATTGACGATAATATGTTAATTGGAATTAATGAAAACATTGAGGACTGTATTACATTAGACAATAAAGATGAAGCAGGTTACATTTGGAAACAAATAGAGCGCGGATCTATTATTGAAGTGCAATACGGTAAGGACCGCAACGACATCGTAGGCGTACAATTAGTAGGAGATCGTGAGCCATACGAAATTAGTGACAAGCTAGATCGAAATACGATAAACGAGATTGTTGGAAAAGTTAAAGGTAATTTGTAATAGATGTATTTCGCTAGTATATGATCTATTATCATGAAATGGCGAGTCGCATACATAGAATTTGGAATCAACGGCATTTTTAATATAAAAATGCCGTTGATTTATGTTAAAAAGTAAATGCTATTTTATCCGGCTATTTGTGGGAGTCGGGCTGCCCGTAAACGCCCGATTGGTGTAGGCTAATAATCAGTGGGGGATGAGCAAAACCTTCACTTTATAGCCTTGTAGAAAAACACGTATTAAAAAATGCACTAATAAATTATTCTCCTGTTATTTATCATGATCGTCGTAAGGTCATTGCCCAGAATAAAAGAGCACAAGCACTAACGGATGCACCTAATATACAAACTCCGTTCCATCCGTAGCTTGCATAAATGTTTGTGGAAAGAATGGCACCTGTAGCACTGCCGATAGAATAGAAAATCATATAACTAGCAGTGAGCCGACTTCTCGCTTCAGGACGCACTGTGAAAAGTATACTTTGGTTCGTGACATGTACAGCTTGCACAGCTAAATCTAAAAGGATAACACCGGTAACAAGTAGGAATAGAGAATGGTTCATTAATTTAATGAGGAGCCATGAAAGTAATAATAAGGATAAGGCTATGCCAGTAGTTCTTTCTCCGAATCCGCGATCAGCGAGTTGTCCGGCCTTAGTGGCAGCTAATGCACCAGCAACTCCAGCAAGACCAAATGCTCCGATAGCTGTATGTGATAGATTATATGGTGCAGCACTTAGAGGTAAAACTAATGAAGTCCATAAAATACTGAATGAAGTGAAAATGAGCAATGCTAATATTCCGCGAATGCGTAAGAGGCGCTCTTCTACAAATAATAAGAGAACGGAATGTAATAATTTACGATAGGTCATGGCTGTTTTTTTATGTTCAAGATTAGGTAAATTACGATATAACAAACCAATTACGAAGAGCATAAGTACAGCAGAGGTAAGATAAACGGAACGCCATTCGGCTAGATCTGTTAATGTTCCGGCAAATGTACGTGCAAGTAGAATTCCTATTACGACACCACTCGTGACGAAACCTACTATTCGCCCACGGTCTTTTGGATTAGCTAAAATGGATGCGTATGCGACGAGTGTCTGCGTAACAGTTGCAAGAATTCCGACTAAGGCCATACCTATAAAAAGTACGGTACTTGAAGGAGCGACTCCGATCACAATTAAAGTGAAAACGGATAAAAGCATTTGAACAATAATAAGTCTTTTTTTGTTTAATAAATCACCAAGTGGAACTAATAAAAGTAATCCGAGTGCATAACAAACTTGAGTAATAGTAATAACGACACCAATAGTTGAATGGTTGATCTTAAACTCATTGGATAAAGAATCAAGTAGAGGGTGAGCGAAGTATATATTCGCCACAGCCATCCCACAAGCTATTGAAAATAATAGAATAATATAGCGGGGCATGATTGTATTGATAGGGAATTGAAACTGATCATTATTCTGAGTAAGAGCAGTTGTCATTTTTTCTTTAGCATTCATAATATCATCTCCTTTTATCTTTAAAATAATGTACCGAACGGTATGTTATTTCTTAAATAAAATATAATCAGGGATAAGTTAATATGTCAAATGAATTGTAAAGTAATTTCAGTTTGTTTTGACATATCATTTATAATTTAATACGATATATAATATACTGATTGGTACATAAAACGTGATTTGTAATTTAGAAAACAGGTGAAAAAAGAGGAGGGGTTAAATGGCTCGACTACGCGAATTTGATAAAGAAAAAGCTTTGGATGCTGCTATGCAACTTTTTTGGGAGAAAGGATACGCTGCTACTTCATTAAGTGATCTAACTGCTAAAATGGAAATACAAAGACCGAGTTTATATGCAGCATTTGGTGATAAAGAAGGGCTGTTTGAAGCTGCACTACGGAGATACACAAATATACATGCGACTAGCATTCGAACAAAACTTCAAAAAGAACAATCTGTAAAAGAGGCCATTCGTACATTTTTTGAAAATATGGTGGAAGAGGAATATAAAAGAGAATTAAATAAAGGCTGTTTTTGTATTAACACAATGGTTGAGCTTTCTCCTCATAATGAAAAATTTGAAGTGTTGACTAGAGAACATCAAATGTATCTTTCAATTATATTTCAAGAATTGATCGCCAAAGGTATTCAGTCTGGAGAACTGCAAAGTGATGTGAATGCTAAAGCTTTAGCACAAACGCTAGTCACTTCATTAATTGGATTAACAGTGTTAATGAAATCTCGCCCAGAACGTTCAGTTGTAGATAATACGGTATGTATCATATTATCGTTACTAAAATAAATATTTCAATCAACTATGTCGATTATAGACACTCTTATTTATAAACTTTCAACCTTAAGCACTGAATTGTCTATGAAGGCAACAAGTGCTTTTTGTTTTCGGGTAAATATGAGCAGGTGAATCATAATGGTTGTCTGCAATGTATGAAGATTGTTGGAGACATTTGTAATTAGATATCAGATAAGAGGGGAATGAAAACACTATATAAGCCCCTTCAAAGCCCCTCATAAGCACCTACCAAGTAATAAATCACTAAGAAAAAACAAAACAAAAACAACTACAAGAACAAAACAAGTGCGAAAAAATAAAACCGGCGTAGTAGTAGTAAAAAAATTTGGAACTCGAATGCCAAAACCGTTTGCTCATTCCTATATTTATATTGAAGGATTGGAATTTTCCTTTTTACTAGTAAAGAGCGGGAGGGAAACTGATGGCGGTGTACCGTAATGTGCAGGTGAACTTTTGGCAAGATGAATTCATATTAGATTTAACGCCAGAAGAGCGTTACTTTTACATATATTTGTTAACTGGTACGAAAACGAAGCAATGTGGTATTTACATATTACCGAAGCGTTTGGCAGAGCTTGAAACTGGTTACAGTATGGAGACTATTGAGAAGTTATTGAACCGGTTTGTGGAATACGGGAAGATTTTATATGATGCGGAAACGAAAGAGTTATTCATTATGAATTGGCTACACTATAATCCTATTTTTAATGCGAACATAGAGAAATGTGTATTACGTGAGCTGAAACTGGTGAAAAGTAAAGAGTTCCTACATAAGTTTTTGCGTAAATGTCTTGAAGAAGAATGCAAGATTCCATTATTACTTCAGTATTTTGGTATGCCAGAGGAAGAGGATAATAGTAGTTTACAAGTAGTTGCTGAGGAGGAAGATATAGAAAAGGATACTTCGCATAGTGAAGTTTATAAATTTTACGAGCAAAATATAAGTAGTCTATCTCTATATATCGTGAAGGAATTGAAAGAGTGGATACAAAAAGTTTCAGGAGATAAAGTACTAGAGGCACTTAAAATTGCATTTGAGAATAATAAGGGGACGTTCGCTTATGTGCAGGGGATTTTGAGGAATTGGTATAGAAAAAAGTGGGGGGATTCTAGTGAAGAAAAGTGTGTAATGGGAAGTTTAGAGAGAAGGAGAAGTATTTTGAGTAGTGTGTTTTAATTTATATTAATTTAACATAGAATGTATGTTCGTTTTTGTGAATTTTATGCTATACTACAATTAAATAAGGGTATTTTTATAGTAGATAAAAAGATGCGGGGGAACAAAGTTTGACTACAAATACAGCTCAGTTGTTTCAATATATTTATATGACAGAAGAACAGGAAAAATTATCATTACGTTATTTAAAAACGAGAGAAGAAGAGATTTTAAATAATATTCAACTAACGACAATTAGAGATCAAAAAAGAAGCGATTTTGCAAATCAGTTTATAAATGATTTTAGGAAAGTATATAAACAAGATCCGGATTTCTTTCGGTTATTTTATTATTTGTTAGGGGAGCAATTGTTAAATGTTCTTATAATAAGGTTTAAATATGTGGATTTTGCTAATATGAAGATTTATTTAGAAAAAAGTGCACTTCCATTAGATAAACTTGTAGTAATTGCGTGTAAATATTTAACTAATATTTCAAGTTATGTGAATGAGGCGTATGGTTTTCTTAAAGGGCTAACAAAAGAGAACCCGAACTATATAGAGGAACAATTATACACTTTACCAAATCAGCAGCAATTATCGTTACTTCTCGTAATGTTTGAAGTAGATTATGAGAGATTCCGTACATACAGTTTTTTATTGGACGAGAGATTAGAAGAACATGCTGAATTTATATTGAATTTGAATGGAGAAAAGGAAAAGATTGAAGCAGTTGAAAGATATATAAAAGGTGAAAGTGATAGGGAATTATTTTTAGGTGGAAATTTACCAGAATATATTTGGCGACTATTATTTAGTATTCATCAGTATTCAAATATTGCGAGGCGGTATGTTGAAATATTAGCGAAGAAAAACGTTTGGGGTTTTATGAATCATGCTACGCGTTACGTGTGTCAAGCTTTCAATCAGCCTCAAAATTATAAAAGAACTGGCAGTGTAAATAAGAAAACGTATGATGAAATTCAAAGTTTTTGTAAACAGTTCTGGATTTCTGAGGAAAGATTTTTTGCGCATCGTCTGAGGCAACATGATTTAAATAATGAGGAATTTTGTAAGACGTATGAATATGAAATGCTATGCTTCATGGCGGAAGAAAATTCTGAATTTGTTCAACGTACTTTGCAATATGTAAGTAAAATTAATTATCTCATTATCGCACGAACGTTAACTGAAAAAGGACATGAGTTAAATAGAGGGAAAATGCGAGAAGAATTTTTTGTCGCTGCTTTGCAAATTAAATCGTCTACAATACGTGACACATATCGTGATTATTTATTAGGGAAAGTGTCACTTGATGATATGAAGCAAATACTTAAAAATCCGAAATTTAGAAGTATGTATTGGGGTATGCCAGTGTTAGAGGTTGTACTCCTTTGGGATATAGATGATGTAGCGAAGAGGGAAGCTGTACTTACACTACAATTCGGAGATGATGATAGTGTTAATTTATACGAACTTCTTTACGAATGTTCTGTCAGAGGGATAGAACCGAAACAAGTATTAGAAGATCTTCTTTCGTATGGGTTAAGTAAGGAAAAGCTTATCGCTTATGCAGTTGAACAAGCTGCATGCTACAGTGAAGAGAGAAATAAGGCGAAGGAAGCGCTTGTTCATGTCATTGTAAAAGAACAGGCGTACATCATTGAACGATTTGATGAGTATTCTGCTGTGGCCAAAGCGTATATTTTAGAAGAGTTAGCAAGGGATAATATGATTAAAATGCGTCCCATTTTGATCAAATGCTTAGGAGATTCATCTAAAAAAATGCGCGAGTCTGTAGTGAAAATTCTTTCAAAAGATGTAGAAGCTGCGACAGATGTAGCAGCTGAACTTCATAATAAAAAGAAAATTGTTCGTGAAAATGTGATGAAAATACTAATAGAGTATAAGATTGAAAAATATATACAACTTGTACAGGAAGCTTTACAAGAAAAGAAGAATGCTTCTTTTGTTGAGAAATTTGCTCCGTTACTTGAAGTGGGTGGAGATTCAGAAAATATAGAAGAACTTTGCAGTCGTATAGTAACGGAACAAAAAAGAAATTCATTTGTGCAATGGATTGGGAACGAACCACAAATTCGTCTTCGTAATTCAAATGAAATAGCCGATGTAAAACTTCCGCTAGCATATGTAAATCAATATATATCAGATTCCGTTATTGAGAAGAAAGATGCGGCTGAAGTAATTAGTACTATTTTGAATGAACAAGACTTGAAGGAATATGTACAAGAAATATATCAAGTATGGATTTCTCAAGATGCAGATGTGAAGAAACGTGGTATTCTTTCGTTATATGGCATGTATAGTGATGATAAAATGGTCGGTATACTTAAAAAGAAAATTGATGAATGGGTGCTTGATATGAGAGGAAAGATTGCAGCAGATGCTGTTCGGGCTCTAGGGTTGTCCTCATCTAAGCGTGCACTTGTGTCTATTCACGCGATGGCATTTAAATATAAGCATAAGTTAGTGCGTAATGCGGCAAAAGAAGCACTAAGTCTTGCTGCGAAAACACGTGGTATAACAGAAGAAGAGTTGGAAGATCAACTGGCACCAGATCTTGGTTTCGATATAAGTGGTGAGAAGGAGATTGATTTTGGGAATAGATGTTTTACTGCTATTTTAACTTCAGATTCGAAAATTGAATTAGAGACAGAAGAAGGAAAACGTATGAAGTCACTTCCGAAGCCGAATGCAAAAGATGATGTAGTAAAAGCTGAGGAGGCTAAGAAAGAGTTATCCTCTTTAAAGAACGAACTCCGAAGTGCTCTTTCTATGCAGAAACAACGTTTGGAAGACGCTCTATCACGAAAACGCTACTGGTCATATAATACGTGGAAATCGGTATTTTTGGAAAATCCAATTATGAAGCAATTTGCTATTTCGCTTGTTTGGGGTGAATATACGGAAGGAACGTTGCGGAAAATGTTCCGTTACGTGGAGGATGGTTCGTTTTATTCAATGATAGGCGAGAATCATGAACTTTCACCTGGAAATGTTATTGGTTTAATTCATCCGTTAGAATTATCAGGAGCGGAAAAGGAGCTATGGAAAGAGCAACTGACAAATTCCGGAATTGTGCAGCCATTTCTACAAATTGAACGTCCAGTGTTTGTAGTAGAGGAAAATGATGAGATTGCTGTTGAGAGATTTGGCGGTATTTTATTAAATGGTCGCTCGTTATTTGGTAAGATGATGAAACTTGGATGGACTCGCGGATCGGTTCAAGATGGCGGTGTTTATTGTACATTTTATAAAGAAGATATTCGCACTGAATTAGGGGCGCAACTGTCATTTAGCGGAGCGCCGATTGGATATGAAGGTGAAGAAGATGTATGTGTATTTGAGATTCAATTTTATAAAGCGGGTACAGTGAACCGTGGTTCATATGAATATGACGAAATTGATGATGAGAGACGCATTGTACCAAAACAAGTAGATAGGCGCTTCTTTAGTGAAATATTATATGATGTGCAATTAGCGACCGAGTCGAATCTGGGTCATAATGAAAGCTGGCGTAACAAACGTTAAGAATTCCCCCTTCATTTATAGGAAAATGAAGGGGGTTTTTCAACTTTTCTAAAAGGTTCTTCCTTAAATAGAAGCGAATAGTTTGAGAAAGGAGGGGTTATATGGATATGGAAGTCGTCATAAAGAAGAAACGAACTAGGGGCAAGAGAATTTTTATTTGGTCTAGTAGTATCGTTCTTTTGTTAGTTATTTGTGCTGCGATTTTTTTGAACTTGTATACGCTTAGATCTATGCCGAAGATAGATGGAACGATAAAGCTAGAGGATATACAACATGCTGTTACGGTGAAGCGGGATGGTAAAGGTGTACCGCATATTAAAGCGGAAAATGCGCATGATTTATATTTCTCGCAAGGGTATGTACAAGCGCAAGATCGTTTGTTCCAAATGGATTTAAGTAGAAGACAAGCTTCTGGTATGTTAAGTGAGGTTGTTGGGGAAGCAGCTGTTGATAGGGATAAGTTGTTTCGGACGCTCGGTTTAAGGCGGGCGGCAGAAGTTTCTGTTAGTCAATATGATGGGGAAGCGAAATATGCCCTGCAGTCATTTGCTGATGGAGTGAACGCTTTTATACGTGAGGCGAAACAGGAAAAAAAATTGCCGGTTGAGTTTACTTTACTAGGCTATGAGCCTGCTGAATGGTCAATTGTGGATTCTTTAACGATTGGAAAGTATATGGCGTTTGATTTGGGCGGACATTGGCACGGGCAAGCGTTTCGATATTGGGCGCTAAAAAATCTTTCGAAAGAGCAAGCAAATGAGTTATTTCCTACATATCCGAAAGATGCACCTAGATTGCTAGCTGAACTGAAAAATACAAATGTGAATGTAGCACAAAGTTTTGCAAAAACGGTAATTCCGCCTGAGTTTAATGGTAGTAATAATTGGGTTATAAGCGGTGAGAAGAGTGCGTCTGGTAAGCCAATTTTAGCGGATGATCCTCATCTATCTCTTGCGACACCTTCAATATGGTATCAATCGAAACTTGAAATGAAAGATTTAAATGTGAGTGGCGTTATTTTCGCTGGAGTACCAGGTGTTATATTAGGTCACAATGACAAAATAGCATGGGGTGTTACGAATACAGGTCCTGATGTGCAAGATTTATATATTGAGAAGCGAAATCCTAATAATGAAAATGAATTTTTGTATAACGATAAGTGGGAAAAAGCTACTGTTGTTGATGAATCTATTAAAGTAAAAGGCGGGAAAACAATTCCTTATAACGTGACTGTTACGAGGCATGGTCCAGTCATTTCAGAGTTTGCGGATAAAGGGAAAGAGAAAACGAAAACAGTATTCGCTTTGAAATGGACTGCTTTGGAGCCTTCCGCTGAATTAAAGGCTGTACTAAATATGAATAAAGCGAAAAATTGGGATGAGTTTGAAACAGCACTTCAAGACTTTCATACACCAACTCAAAACTTTGTATTTGCATCAAACGACGGCACAATTGCTTATAAAGCGAATGGAAATATACCAGTGCGTAAAAAAGGTGATGGTAGTTTGCCAGTGCCAGGATGGACAGATGAATATGAATGGGAAGGTTATATCCCGTTTGATCAGCTTCCAAAAGTAATAAATCCAAAACAAGGTTTTATTTCAACTGCAAATAATAAAATTGTTGATGATAATTATCCATACCATATTAGTAATACGTGGGCGCAACCATATAGGCAAATGCGTATTCAAGAGTTTTTACAAGAGAAGGAAAAGTATACGGTGAAAGATTTAGAAGATTTACAGATGGATCAAAAAAATTTATACGGGAAAGAATTTGCTCCTATATTTTTAAAAGAGTTAAATAAAGCATCTTTAAATGAAGTAGAGAAAGAAGGCGTAAAACAATTAACAAAGTGGAATTATTACGATAGTAAAGATGAAGCGGCACCGTTAATATACCATTTGTTAATGAAAGAAATTTCGAATACGTTATTTTCAAAAGAAATACCGAAAGATGTGATGGAGTTATTTGAAGGGAAGTCACAAGTTGTTGATGAATTGATTCGAAAACAAGTAGCAGGAGAAAATAGCGCTTGGTTTACGAAGTACGGAGGTTTCACGAAAGTTGTGCATACATCGTACGAGAATGTAATGAAGAAATTACAGAAGGAATATGGACCCGATGTTGCAGAGTGGAAGTGGGGCGATTACCATCAACTTGCTTTTACGCATCCAATTTCGAAATCATCTAGTATGTTAGCATTACTTGCATTTAATCGTGAGAAAGCAGTTCCGATAGGCGGAAGTCAAGTTACCGTTCAAGCAGCGAGTTACGGAGATAACGGTATTGTAAATCATGGTGCTTCTTGGAGATTTGTTATTGATACGAAAGATATGTCAAACGGTTATCATATAGTAGGACCGGGGCAGTCGGGACATTTTAGAAGCGATTGGTGTCATGATCAAATAGATGATTGGATCAATGGAGATTATCATACGACTACTTTAAATACAGACGGAATTGAAGGGAAAGTATTAACTTTAAAGCCGCGATAATGTTAGAAGAGACTTTTACTATATGTAAGGGTCTCTTTTGAAATTTTCCCTACTATTTTTAGGAGGCTGATATGAATAAATAATGAATGAGGTTGAACAGTATTTCTATTAATAAAAATTCCATTTCATATTTTTCTGGAATATATGTGTAATGTTGTATAAAATAATCAAGAATGCCAAAAATTATAGGAGGAAAGTTGTGAAGAAAAATAAGAGTTTAATAAGTTTTTTAGGAGTGTGTATCATGTTGTTTTCTTTTTGTTTCCAGGGAAATGTACAGGCAGATTTAAATACTGTTCAATCTGGAAAAATAAAATCAGGAAACGTAACGGTATGGGAAGTAGGCAATGTAGAGAAAGTGTTAGCAGATGTGGAGCGCTTGAATTTAAATACGGTGAATGTACCGATCCAAGTTGATATTCCAAATGTGAATTCTGCTAATATGGTAATTAATCAGGCGCAAAAGCAACAAGCTATTATTTTAATTCAAGAATTATTAAAGCGTAATATTCAAGTTATAGTGGAACCGTTCCCATTTATTCAGCAAGGAAATATTGGAGAGACGGAATGGAACCCGAGTAATATTAACGATTTCTTTTGGAATTGGAAAACGGTTGTTTTACAAGATATTTTTAATTCCATTACAAGTAAGTACAATGTTTACGGGCTGAAAATCGCTTCTAATTTCGTTAATATGGAATATGCAGAAGGATATTGGAATGATACAATCGATTTTGTTCGCCAGCAGTATAAAGGAAATGTTTTGTATCAAATGAACTGGTGGTTAACTGCAAGCTTTGATCCATCTTATGAAGCGAAGTTTCTGGCAAAAATAAATCGTCCGTATTTAAAAAAGGTGGACATTGTAAGTATTGATAGTTGGTTTGAAGTTTCAGGAAAAAGAAATCCATCGTACGAAGAAGTAAAACAAAGTTTATTTGCGACGACAGTATATAATCGTGGCCAAAATGTTGTTCAGCAACTTGAGAAATTACATAAAACAACAGGAAAGCCAGTATATTTTGGTGGATTTAACGTTCCAGCACGTGAACTTGGACTGCAAAATCCGTGGAACCCAGATGTTACGAATGTGTTTTCAAAAGATGTACAACTTAACGGGTGGCGTGCTTACCGTGATGTATTAGAACCGAAGCCGTATTTTAAAGGTTTTTCAATATGGTTTATTGGCTCTAATGATAGTAATCATTCGTATCAAATACATAGTAAAGAAGCAGAGGCAGTTATTAATGGATGGTATCGAAAATAATTTTTATAAAATAGGTAAGTTTTAGAATCTATTACATATATTTTAGTGAAAGGCCTTTCACCATCTTATCACCTAGGGGGCAATCATAATGAAATTTTTGTCTTACCTTACAGTAATATTGGTGATTCTTGGCGGTTTGAATTGGTTGTTTGTGGCGTTAGATTATAATGTAGTTGAGAAATGGTTTGGTTCTATGCCGGCGCTTGTGGATACCATTTATTGGCTCTTTGGTCTTTCAGCTATTTATCAAATTTTTGATCGGTTCTTTACGAGTAAGTAGCTATTATACTTTATTACTAGAGTGTTAAGTACGATTATGTACTTAACACTTTTTTGTATGTTTATAAAAAACAGGGTGCACATGCAAGCGGTTCCATCGCGTCTTACGCCATAATAACGGAAAACAAATTGACCGTATATTGTATATGGGTTATAATTCAGAAAGTTTAAATAATAACAAAAAAGAGAAATAGGGAGGTTATCTGGGTGATGGAGAGAGTGTATAATTTTTCAGCAGGACCATCTATACTCCCTTTGCCAGTTTTAGAGAAAGTGCAAAAGGAGCTTGTAAATTATAACGGGACAGGCATGTCTGTTATGGAAATGAGCCATAGGTCTTCTTATTTCCAAAGTATTATTGATGAAGCGAGCAACTTACTTCGTGAATTAATGAACATTCCTGATGAGTATGAAGTTTTATTTTTACAAGGTGGTGCGTCATTACAATTTTCTATGATACCGTTAAATTTAATGAGTGCGTATAAAAAAGCTGGGTACGTACTGACAGGTTCATGGTCTAAAAAGGCGCTGCAAGAAGCAGAAAAAGTAGGGGAAGTGCAAGTAATCGCTTCTTCTGCAAAAGAGAAGTTTACTACGATTCCTAAAATGGATGATTTCCTGAATGATGAAGAACTAGATTATGTACATATTACAACGAATAATACAATTGAGGGGACAAAATATGTGGATATTCCACATTTAGAAAGAGTGCCGCTTGTTGCAGACATGTCCTCAAATATTTTATCAGAACAATATGATGTTACGAAGTTTGGCCTCATATATGCGGGTGCGCAAAAGAATTTAGGGCCAGCGGGATTGACGATTGTAATTATAAAAAAAGATTTAATTGGTGGGGCAGATCGTTCTTGTCCTACAATGTTAAACTATGAAACTTACAGTAAAAATAACTCCCTATATAATACACCGCCATCCTTTAGTATTTACGTAACGAAACTTGTACTAGAGTGGTTGAAAGAACAAGGCGGGGTATCTGCGATTGAAGAACAAAATAGAATGAAATCTTCACTTCTTTACAATTTTTTAGATGAATCTAAATTGTTTACCTCACCAGTTGATCCTACGTATCGATCGCTTATGAATATTCCGTTTACTACACCGTCAGAAGAGCTAAATAGTCAGTTTTTACAAAAAGCAAAAGAACGCGGTTTCGTTACGCTAAAGGGACATCGCTCAGTCGGCGGTATGCGTGCAAGTATTTACAATGCGATGCCGGCGGAAGGTGTTGGGCAATTAGTAGCTTATATGAAGGAATTTGAGCTTGAAAATAGATAGGGAGATGGGGATATGTTTCGTGTTCAGACGTTAAATCAAATTGCGGAAAAGGGTTTGCAAATTTTTGATGGAAATCGGTATGAAATTGGAGACAAAATAGGTCATCCAGATGGTATTTTACTTCGAAGCTATTCTTTACATCAAGAAGCGTTTTCAGAAGATTTAAAGGCAATTGCAAGAGCTGGTGCCGGTGTAAATAATATTCCTGTTGAGCGTTGTACGGAAAAAGGGATTGTAGTATTTAATACGCCAGGGGCTAATGCTAATGCAGTGAAGGAACTTATTATCGCAAGTCTTATTATGTCTTCCCGTAATATTATAAACGGAGTGAGCTGGACGAAAGAGTTGGATGGAGAAGAAGTACCACAGCTTGTTGAAGCTGGGAAGAAGCAATTCGTTGGATCAGAGATTGCGGGGAAACGTTTAGGTGTTATCGGTCTTGGTGCAATCGGTGCTTTAGTTGCGAACGATGCGTTAGCTTTAGGGATGGACGTTGTCGGATACGATCCGTATATATCTGTTGAAACAGCATGGCGTCTTTCTACACATGTGCAAAGAGCATTTAGTTTAGATGAAATTTTTGCAACTTGTGATTATATTACACTGCATATTCCACTTACGAATCAAACGAAAGGGATTGTTGGTGAACACGCTATAGAGACGATGAAAAAAGGAATGCGTCTATTCAATTTCTCAAGAGGAGAACTTGTAGATGAAAATGCTCTTCAAAAAGCGTTAGAAGAAGATATTATTACACATTACGTAACAGATTTCCCGAATGAAAATGTAATAAAGATGAAAAATGTAACAGCGACGCCTCACCTTGGTGCATCTACGTCTGAGTCTGAAGAAAATTGTGCAGTAATGGCAGCTCGTCAATTACGTGAATATTTAGAGACAGGAAATATTCGTAATTCAGTAAACTATCCAAACGTAGAACTTCCGTACATCGGAAAGAAACGTATTACAATCATGCATCAAAACGTTCCGAACATGGTAGGGCAAATTACAGGATGTTTAGCAGAACATCATATTAATATTGCAGATATGATTAATCGTAGTAAACATTCTTGGGCGTACACAATGATTGATATTGATAACGGAATTGATGATATAATTAAAGAGAATATTGTGGAAAATATAAGCAAAATTACAGGTGTTGTAGCCGTTCGAATGATTGTGTAAAGGAGAGAGGAACTTGGCAAAAATCCGACCGTTTCGGGCCATTCGTCCAGTAGAAGAAAAAGCAGCAGAAGTTGCAGCTTTACCGTATGACGTATTAAATAGTGAAGAGGCAAGAGAAGTTGTAAAAGGGAATCCATATTCTTTTTTACATGTCGATAAAGCAGAAATCGATTTAGATCCGGCACTTTCACCGTACGATGATCGCGTATATGAAAAAGCGGGTGAAAATTTAAAGCAATTTATACAAGAAGAAGTGTTCATTCAAGATGAAGAGCCAGCACTATACATTTATGAACTGACGATGCAAGGAAGAACGCAGTCAGGCCTGGTTGTTTGTACATCAATTGATGAGTATGAGGATGATACAATTAAAAAACATGAGCGAACGCGTCATGAGAAAGAACAAGATCGTATTCGCCACGTAGATGTGTGTGACGCAAATACGGGACCTATCTTTTTAACGTATCGTACAAAAGAAGAAGTGAAATGCTTAATTGCAAGCTGGAAAGAAGAACATGCGCCCATTTATAAATTTACGGCAGAAGACGGAGTCGAGCATGTTGCGTGGAAGATTGCAGATGAAGATGTGATTGCGAAATTAGTAGCAGCATTTGAAGAGATTCCTAATCTATATATTGCGGATGGGCATCACCGCTCAGCATCAGCGGCAAAAGTTGGTGTAATGCGGAGAGAACAATATCCGCATTACACAGGAGAAGAGGAATTTAATTTCTTCTTATCTGTTTTATTCCCTCATGATGAACTTTCTATTTGGGACTATAACCGAGTTGTGAAAGATTTAAATGGCCTATCAGAAGAACAGTTTTTAAAACAAATTACACAATACTTTTATGTAGAAGAAGCAGGGATTTCTCCATATAAACCAAATGAGCCAAAAACATTTGGTATGTATGTAAACGAGAAGTGGTATAAGCTCACAGTGAAAGAGGAAACGTTTGATGCGAATGATCTCGTTAAAGGTTTAGATGTATCTATCCTGCAAGATCATTTATTAAGCCAAGTACTTGAAATACATGATCCGCGCTCTGATTCACGCATTGATTTTGTCGGAGGAATCCGCGGATTAGAAGAACTAGAACGCCTTGTAAATAGCGGTGAATATAAAGCAGCATTCGCATTATATCCGACATCAATGGAAGCTTTATTAGCAATTGCTGACGCTGGAGAAGTAATGCCGCCAAAATCAACGTGGTTTGAACCGAAACTACGTAGCGGGTTGTTTGTTCATTCGTTAAAGTAAAGTGAAACTTTAATCAGTGGGGGTTTTGTCCATCCCCACTGATTATTAGTTGAACCAATCGGGCATTTACGGGCAGTTATCTCCCACCTAGGTTTCTCGCATTCGGGAGTCTTACTGACCGTTAATGCGGGATAAATATAGACTTCTATAGTTTAGAAAAACCGAAATGATTTTTAGTTTCGGTTTTTCTTATATAACAAAGGGAACAGCAGTTTAGTTAATTGTGAACTGTTTTTTGAGGAGGGGTATCGATGAAATTGCAAGTAGGCGAAAAAATCACCTTTGAGCGAACTTTTACAAAAGAAGATGTTGTTTTATTTACAGAAGTATCTAAGGATGAGGGAATTCATCATGTTACACCGGATGAGCAAGGACGATTTGTTGTACAAGGTCTTTTAACATCAACGCTTCCTACGAAAGTTGGCGGTGATCATAATGTATTAGCTCGTAAGATGGATTTTGAATTTTTACGCCCTGTTTTTAGCGGTGATACGATTCGTTGTGATGTAATTATTGAACAATTTGAACCCGATGAAAAAAATCGTACAAAGATTATTGCGATGTTTACATGTATGAATCAACTTGAAAAAGAAGTATTGAAGGGGAGTTTTTCAGGGATTATTCTTTAATTATTAGGTAGGGAGATCAAATGAAAAAGATGTAATAACCAATTAAAAAGGCCTTTTCATATAGGGCCTTTTTATTTTGTGTTTTTTTAAGAATAACGGATTTCCGATTAGAATATGATGTTAACACTGGAGCGAAGGTGAAAAAACACAATATCGAAAGAGGTGTTTAAAGATGGAACAAGATGAGGTTTATTTACGAGCTAAAAAAAGGGTAGAGAATTTAAAAGCGTTTTACATTCATTTAACGGTCTATATACTAGTTAATTTGATGCTTTTTTTTATAAATATAAGTTCTGATGCAAGTAAATTATGGTTTTTATATCCACTTGGAGGTTGGGGAATCGGTATCGTTATACACGGTTTGACAACTTTTCCATTTGGGATATTCGGAAAAGAGTGGGAAGAACGAAAGATTAAAGAATATATGGAGAAAGATAAGTAAATTTATTTCTGGAATGTATGAATATAAATCCCTGTAATCAAATGCTTGATGCGAAGTCTATTCTATAGCTTCGCCTATTTGTTTTGTATTCGAAGTTTGTGCGAGTGTTCATATTCATTTTTTAGCGTGAATTGCATGTGAAATCAAAACTTTATTTGTAGTACATAATAAATACAGTTGTTTTACTTTTTTAATTATATGTGTATTTAGGAAAAGTTTGTTTATCATCCTATATTAAAATAAAAACAAACCACTGTTCGATTTGAATATTCCACGATATAATGGTGAGAGTTTATGACAGAATAAATATTTACATAAGAAGTGAGGTACTGTATGAAAAAAAGAACGACAGACATTATTTTTATTATTATTGGTGCATTTCTTTTTGCGTTAGGTGTCAATTTGTTTGTTATCCCGAACGAGTTTGGTGAGGGTGGAGTAACAGGTATCACGATTATTACGTACTATTTATTTGAATGGTCACCAGGCTTAGTTAACTTAATTTTAAATGCGATTTTGTTAATAGTCGGTTATAAATTTTTAAATAAGATCACAACAATTTATACGATTATCGCTGTAGTTACTAACTCACTATTTCTTCATTTAACAGAAGGCTGGACGATTACTTCAGATGAAATGCTTGTAAATGCCATTTTCGGAGGAATATTTATAGGGTGCGGGATTGGTCTAATTATTCGTGTTGGAGGAACAACAGCAGGTACTACCATCTTAGCAAGGATGACGCATAAGTATTTAGGTTGGAGCATTAGTTATGGTCTACTGTTCTTCGATTTAATCGTTGCGTTTTCATCTTATTTCATCATTGGTGCAGAAAAACTGATGCTGACAATTATTATGCTATATGTAGGAACGAAAGTAATGGAATTTGTAATCGAAGGTTTGAATCCGAAAAAGGCCATTACGATTATTTCTGATAACCCGAATGAAATTGCCGGGAAGGTGACTACCTTAATGGGCAGAGGGGTTACTGTGTATTCAGGTCATGGCTATTACACGAAAACTCCGAAGGAAATTCTTTATATTGTTATTAATAAGCAAGAAGTAGTGAAGCTAAAGCGGATTGTTCAAACTACGGATCCGGCTGCGTTCATCGCTATACACGATGTTCGTGATGTGTTTGGAGAAGGGTTTGTTGATATTTCTAAGGCTTAATAAGAATTAGTTTTTAAAAAGGCAGAAAATGAGCAATATTTTTTAATGAAATAATCTTAATGCGAAAATATGAGAATCTATTTTGATCACTTAATTATCAAGACCTAAATTTTAAAAAAATAAATAAATTCAAGGACATTATATATTTTATATGACTAAATATGTAATGTCCTTTCTTATTCCACAATGATGCCCGTTTGTTGACGATTAATTTTCATTATGCTTTTTGTGCCGAGTCCAATGCTTTTTTTAATTCGTCCGGTTTTTGAGTGCCGATTACCACTGTATTATATTTCAACTTTAACTCAATACCTTTCTTTCCATTCATATTATAGGCCGTTTCACCCTTAAGGTTAAAACGAATTCCCCATCCTCCGAATCTTTTTAGTGGACTGTAAGTAATGCTTTCATAGTGATGTATATTTTTGAAAAGGTACTGTTTATATTGAAAATGAAAAGGAACAAAACGAACATAAATACCTTTTTCACGGACCTCTATGATTAGCTTCAATACCCCAAGCATTAATACAGGAAAGGCAATCCCAAAAAACAACCACAAAGCAATTAACACACCATTGGGAGCTGGTTTATCTCCAAACGGGGTATCAAGGATAATTTGTTGAATGAATCCATACCACATCAGTGCGGAAATCCCCAATATGAGTATCCATACCCAAATTTGTTGTGGTCGCTGAACCTCACGAAAGATAATACGTTCTTGTTGTTTCATTAATAATCGTCACCTCCTAAATGATTTATTACAGGGAATCCTTTTTGATCCAGTAATATGTATTCTTTGTTGTTATTCTCTATGAGAACCTCTTGTACTCTCATAGCACTGTACGCCTAAAGCAATTAACGCTCAGTCTAAAGACCTCACAACGCTTTCCGTTACGAGATACGTTAGTCATCTAAATTATACAAACTTTTCTGGATTCGGTATACATATAGAGTTTTATTTTTATTATCTGTATAAGTAATCTAATGTTTATAAGAAAAGAGGATATATGCTCATATATTGAACGTAATATCCTCTTCTTAGTTTAGTCTATTTAAAATCTATTTCAAAATGGATTCTTTTTATTTATCGTAAAATATTGGCTTGTAGGTATTATTTATGAACCTTTATTCCAAAGCTACATTATCATACAATCTGTTGTACTGTATTGTGGTTCTAATGCGTAGTATCTTTGATAACCTCAATAATTTCACTTAATGGATTTTAAAATTTAGCTCATTGCCATGAAAAAATTAATGCTGTAATTGTTTTTCTTTTTCTTTTTCTTGCAAAAAAGCCAATTCTTTCTTAATGTAAGGATGTAGAAGGATGAACGAGAGAGGGTTTAATGAAGATGATACATATTTTATTAGCTGATGATGATAAGCATATTAGAGAGTTATTACATTACCATTTACAAAAAGAGGGGTTTAAAGTTTTTGAAGCGGAAGATGGAAAGGTAGCGCAAGACGTATTAGAGAAAGAAAATATTCATCTTGCGATAGTAGACATCATGATGCCGTTTGTGGATGGCTATACGTTATGTGAAGAAATCCGGAAGTATCATGATATACCGGTTATTTTATTAACTGCGAAAGATCAGTTAGTTGATAAAGAAAAAGGATTTGTTTCTGGTACGGACGATTATATTGTAAAACCATTTGAACCAGCTGAAGTGATTTTTCGTATGAAAGCTTTATTACGCCGTTATCAAATGCTGAGCGCTGACATTATTACACTTCACGGAACGACAATTGATCGTAAAGGTGTTGAAGTAAAGTGTAACGGTCAAACGATTTTACTACCGCTGAAGGAATTTGAATTATTATCACAACTTGCTAGTTATCCTGGAAGAACATTTTCAAGAGAAGAGCTAATTGAATTAGTATGGGGAATGGATTTTGAAGGGGATGAACGAACAGTAGACGTTCATGTGAAGAGACTACGAGATCGATTCTCAAAACGAACGGATGATTTTCAAATTACGACAGTGCGCGGACTCGGGTATAAGTTGGAGTTGAAATAAAATGAAATCACTATATTCTAGATTTGTTTTTATGACAGTCGGTATTATGCTTCTTAGTAGTATTATCGGCTTTTTATTAACGAACGTATATTATCAAGTGAAGTTAAAACCGTATAATAGTGAAAAAATTTTAAAGTATGCTGAGGAAGTTAAATCGTTATATGAAAAGCAAAGTGAAGAAAATAAAGAGGCGTATTTACAGTCCATTGCGAAATTAGGATATGAAATTTATATTGTAGATGATCAAAAGAATGGAAAGCGTATCGGCAATGCGTTTCGTAAGACGTCTATTAGTGATGATACCGTTCATAAAGTATTGAATGGCGAAACGTTTAATGGCGTTTCTACATATCCGACTCGCCTATTTATTACCGGTTTTTTCGATAATGAATTAATAAATAGTGTCGGTGTACCAGTGCAACACGGTGATAAACAGTACGCTTTATTCATTCGCCCTGACATTCAGAACCAATTTGGCGAGATGCGAATTTTCTTAGCTGTATTACTTGGTTTTATCGTGTTATTAAGTATTATTTTTATAGCGATTGCAGCAGGTTATATTGTTCGTCCAATTCGTAAATTTACGAAGGCTACGCAAAAAATTGCGAGTGGTGAATATGAAATTGAATTAGACGTAAAACGAAAAGATGAAATTGGTACGTTATCTACAAACTTTCAAAAGATGACGAAAAGTATAAAAGAATTGGATGAAATGAGACAAGAATTCGTTTCGAACGTTTCACATGAATTCCAGTCACCGCTTTCTTCCATACAAGGATTTTCGAAAACATTGCAAACAGAAAAGATGAGTGAAGAAGAAAGAAATCATTACTTACGAATTATTGAGGGCGAAAGTAAGCGAATGTCTAGTTTATGTAAACAGTTACTTACGCTAGCTTCTTTAGATAAAGAAGAGAAAGTATTACAAATAAAAGAATTTAATCTGCAGAAGCAAATTAAAGACGTCATTTTTATGCTCGAATGGAAATGGCGTGAGAAAGATATAGCTGTCGAATTTGATGTGCCGGACATCGTTATAAAAGGTGATGAAAACTTACTTCATCAAGTATGGAGCAACATTTTTACGAATAGCATTAAGTTTTCAAACGATGGCGGAACCGTTGAATTTGTTGTAGAAGAATTAGAATCTAGCGTTATGATCTCCATATCCGATAACGGAATCGGTATGGAAAAAGAAGAAATGGATCGTATTTTTGATCGTTTCTACAAAGTAGATACAGCGAGAGCGAGAAACGTAGAAGGTAGCGGATTAGGGTTATCGATCGTGCAGAAGATTGTTGAACTGCATAACGGAAACGTTTCAGTGTATAGTACAAAAGGGGAAGGGACGACTGTTCAGGTGGAGCTTCCGAAATAAATGTAAGGGGAGAGATCATTTGGAATGGTCTCTTCTTTTTTTGATTGTTAGTCTACGTGTAAAGTGAAAAAATGCGCGTTATTCTATTCCATAATTGGACTAGTTTGTGGAATAAGATTAGAAGGAAGTTTATTTGAAAATGTAGAATCCCTACAGAGTTATAAGGGTTTGATGAGAACTGTAACTATTTAGGGGGAGATTACTTTGAAACGAATTGACTTGTTATTAAACACACTAGATTCAACATTCGATAAAGAAAGCTGGTATGCACCGTTTAAACATGCCGTAGAAGGACTTACAGCCGAACAGGCTATGTGGACACCATCTGGAGAGACAACGAATACCATTTGGGAGAACGTTAATCATCTCATTTACTACAAAGAAAGACTTGCTGTAAACTTGGAAGGGCGTGAGTGGACACATAATCTTGATGGTAATGACACCTTTTATCTTACTGAGCAATCTAATGATGATACGGAATGGAAGAAAGTCGTTGAACGTTCTGAACATGCTCAACGTAATTTAAGGCAGGTATTAAGTACGATTTCCGAAAAAGATCTTGAACAAAATTCACTTGAGGGGAAATTGCTGGACATCATGCTTCACGATGCTTATCATACAGGCCAAATTATTCAATTAAGGAAAATGCAGGGGGCATGGCCAGTAAATCGTTGATTGAACGTTTTAGTTATTCCATTAAAGGTTGCTATTGTTGAATAAAATTTAGGTTTTAAATTTAAATAATTTTATTGTCTTTTTAAATGTGGTGGATGAATTAAAAAAGGCTAGCTAAGTGGCTAGTCTTTTTTTTCGTATTTAGCTACTAAACTTTTCGGTAATTCTTTGGTCATGTAAACAGCAATTTGAGAGAACTGTTCTGGTGTTTCTTCAAAATCGCTTCTAATCCATTCACCAATTAAATTCGTTAACATCCCCGCCAAAACGGCAAATGCATATCTTTTTGGTATGTTTGGAATAATTACTACTTTTTTATCAATCCAAATGGATTCAAATATTCCTCCGATTTTACTTAGAAAGATTGGATCTCCTTTATCACTAGTTAACAAACGAATGATTTTTTTATTGTCGAATAAGTAATATGCCACCTTATTCATCTTCTCTAAACGTGAGTCAGAAGTAGAATTTTGTTCGACCGTTTTTGTTAATGTTGTATCCATAATAATTTGTTTTAGTCCTTCTAACAGTTCCTCCTCGATTTTATTTAATAAGTCGTATTTATCTTGGTAGTGTAGATAAAACGTACTTCGATTGACTTCTGCACGCTCAATGAGTTTCCTAACATTAACTTTTTCAAAACCAACTTCCTCTATTAATTGGATAAACGTGTTTTTGATTGCTCTTTGTGTTTTGATAACTCGTAAATCAATTTTGTTTGCCATATAAACCTCCTATTTAATAGACACTTTTAAAAAAATGTTGGATTAAAAACACTTAATTAAAAGTGATGGTTTTATTATTCTTATTCTATTTTATACTATACATATGACCTTTAATCAACACATGTCTATAAAATAGAAGGAGTGAAACTTTATATGCAAAAACAGGCACAGCAAACAAAACCCAATATGTTATTGTTAGCGAATGTAATGATTGGCGCTTTTTTTGCCATTCTTTGTAATACATTAATGAGCAATGCGATTCCAACAATCATGAAAACATTTGATGTGGGGGCGTCAAGTGCAACTTGGTTAACAACAGGCTATATGTTGGTGAGTGGTATTGTCATTCCAACATCTGCATTTTTCTTAAATAAATATTCAATTCGTAATTTATTCCTATGGAGTATGGGGTTATTTACAATTGGAACAATGATTGGAGGTTTTGCTCCAAATTTTACTGTTCTTGTTATAGCTCGTATTGTTCAAGCATTTGGAGGTTCGCTTTTATCTCCATTATTAATGAACTTGTTGTATAGTTCATTCCCACCAGAAAAAAGAGGGAAATCCATGGGATTTGTAGGGCTAATTTTGATGTTTGCTCCAGCGATTGGACCTACAATTTCAGGGCTTGTTTTAGAGGTAACTTCATGGGAATGGTTATTCCATATGATTTGGCCCATTACCCTAATTATTACAGTGGTCTCATATAAAATTATGAAGAAGGATAAAGAAACACAACCAGGTTCACTGGATGTACTATCTGTTATTCTAAGCGCAATTGGTTTTGGTGGTCTAATTTATGGTTTTAGTACAGCGGGTAAAGAAGGCTGGGATTCTACAGTAGTTATCGTTAGTTTAATTATGGGGGTTATAGGAATTGCAGCTTTTGTAATTCGTCAAAACTTTTTAGAAAAACCAATTTTAAACTTTAAAATTTTCCTGAATCCTAAATATACATTATCTATTTTCGTGCTCATTACAACTATCTTTGCAATGTATTCGGTGATGATTCCTGTACCGCTATTTTTGCAAAACATTCAAGGTATGACAGCATTAAAATCAGGATTAATCATGCTTCCAGGTGCGATGATTATGGGGTTACTAGCACCAATTAACGGTAAGTTATTTGATCGTTTTGGAATTCGTCCCCTTATTTTAGTTGGTTTTCCCTTAATGATAGTGGCATCTGTCATCTTAGGGAATCTAGGACTAGAAACGGCTTCGTGGGTTATTTGTTTAACGTATGCAATTCGTTTAATTGGCGTGGGGATGGTTCAAATGCCCCTTCAAACAAATGCACTCAATGCATTAAAGCCAGAAGAAGTATCTCATGGTACTGCGATGAACAGTACATTAGGTCAAACAGTTGGAGCAATAACTTCAAGTCTTATTGTCACGTTGATATCGAATCGTACACAGTTTCATGGTACAGAAATGTTAAAAGAACATAAATCTGAGATGATTGGAATGTCAGCTGATGCGATTCAAAAGCTGAAAGAAACCATTTTAATAGATGCCTTTATTGCTGGAAACAATGAAACTTTCTTATACTCAATTGTGGTTGCAGTAATTGGTTTAGGCTTGGGTTTATGCCTAAAAAGCAAAAAAAAGATGGAAGTTTCTAAATAAAATCTGATTTTTACAATTAGGTTTAAATAGAAAAAATTTAATGGAGGTAATTACAATGACTAAAAAACAAAATGATATTGAGATGAAATTTAAAACAGACTTAGGTGAAGCTGACGAAAATGTAGTTGATAAATGGGAGCTTATGGCTTCACGTCGTGCATTACAAAATTTAAAAAGTCTAATTTCTCCAGAACAAATGAAAGAGTTACTCCAAGGTCAATTAGACGAAAGTGCGAAACTTATTAAGGAGTACTTAGAAAAATCAAATGGAGAATTTAAAAAATGCTTTGTTAAAGTAGAAGTTGAAGGGATTACAGCAACTGACTACTTTAAATGGCAATACGGTAAGATGAGAAAAACAATCACAGGTACGGAAGAAGAACGTCGAGATATTGCTAAAAATGTAGTGTTCCCAGCGCATCCAGAACATTATATTATGCTATCTTCAGGAGTCGTTGAAACGTTAGGCGGCCTTCCAACTAGTGCAAGTGTAGTTAGACTAGATAAAACACCACAATTTGTACTTGATGAAGTCAATAGTGACTATCCACATAAATCTTATGCTGGTGTTCAACTTGAAGAGGGGACAATATGGGGGGTATGGATTATCAGAATTTCGTGACACAGCAACTGGAGCTGAAATGAGATTAAATATCTGGTGGCCAGCGGCTTGCCCACAAATTTTCTTTGATGATCATGCTCGTCATTTTTCAGTAGAATATCGCAATTTCCTTCATATGGCAGTGAAAGAAATTAATGAGCAAAAATCACAAGAAAATAATTAATATAGATAAAACTTTACAGCAGAACAATCGATATACCTCATTAAATATTGCTAGAAAGTGAGCAAATTTGATGGGGTGTATTTTTTATGAAGTTCAATTGTACTTTAGGCTTTCTTTAGGTTCCGAACATATTAGTTTACGGAAAGTGATTTTATTAGATCCTCTAGGTTCACTGGAACTTTCTTAGTATTGTAAATCTACGTATTTTCTTGACGGTTCTACGTCTAAACGTATATTGCGATTAAAGTAAGTATGAGTAATTTTAAATGTTGTTTCATTATGTAGTACTTTAAATTTTTAAGGTTTAATTTAATAAAACGTTGATTTTTAAAACTATATCTAAAATTAACCAAGCACAACCCCATCCTAAATTTAGAACGGGGTTATGCTTGGTTGAGCTTTATAGCAGAAAGAAAATATTGTCTTTCTGCTATAAAGCCGCACCTTTCCCGCGTTCTTCCTTAAACCGAACTTCAAAAGTATCCGCTGTAATCTCATCAGCTTTCGGCAATGCTCGTAATTTCGGATGAATTAGCCATACGAGAGAGATAAATAAAATCCCGATGCTAGCGAGTGCGAAAATGAGTTGGCTAGTATATACATTCGCAGTGTATCCGCCAACTAAAGAACCAAGTGGCATCGCAATTGTGCCCATACTTCGCATGACTGAGTTGATGCGTCCAATATATTGATTTGGAATTACAATTTGACTAATTGTCGCAAATAATATGTTGGTCGCACCAATCGGTACCCAAGCTAGGCCGAATAAGAAAGTAGATAGCCATTGAAACGGTACGATCGTAGAGAGAAACCAAAAGAAAGCGCCAGCCGCAAAGCTAATAATGGAGACGCGGCCAACATTACGTTTGCCAACCCATGAACTGAATAGTGCTCCAATTAAACTGCCGGCTGATATAGCGGCTAAAAAGAAGCCGTATAATTTCACGCCACCTAAAGAATCAGCGAAAGAAGGGAGTATGGCCATCGTCATACCGATTGAAAAATTAGCGACAACTGAACCGATTAAGAAGACGCCCATTAATGAACGAAAGACGATCGAAAAACCTTCTTTTAAATCAGAGAAATATTGTTTAGTTGAAAGTGATGTGCTCGTTTCTGTTTGCTTTGGCATTTTTAATGAAAAGAACACAAGGGCAGTAATCGCGAATGTAAAAGAGTCGATTACATATAAAGTAATGGCGCCAAATAGTGCTACTAATATTCCAGAAAGAGTCGTACAAATTAAATCGATGCCTTGATATGCAAATGAGAAGAGTGAATTTCCTTTTAATAATTGTGTTTTATGCAGTAGAAGTGGTAAAGCTTTCGATTGTGCGGGATAGGCGAATTGTTCGATAAAAGCTACGATGGGCATAATGATGAGTAGTAGTTGGACTGTTAATAGGTCGAAGTAGTGTGTAATAGGAATAATTAAAATAAGAATACATTGCAGAACTTGTGTGATTACGAGGGTGTTTTTTATTGACCATCTATCAACGAATGGACCGGTAAGAAATTGAAGTGTAGAAGGTAATAATGTAAGAAAACCAGCCAATCCAGAATAAAAAGGATTACCACTCAGCTCATATACGAGCCACATCGCTGCTACATAATACAAACTATCTCCTATGTTTGTGAAAATTCTCCCTAAAAATAATAAGAGGAAATTCCGGTTTTTTAATACGTCCACTTTATCTACTCCTTTGAAATAAATTTATTCGGTAAAATAAAATTGACCGTTGATGTAAAAAAAATCGTATTACGATTTTTCTTCTTTTTTCACAAAGCGCTGCATTGCTCGTTCGTCGATTTGTAGTGCAGTAGTAGAAATGTAATAAGATTTACTATTTGGATCTTTATCCGCGTCTTTTGTGATCTCGTTTAATTCAGACATCAATTTATAAAACTTTTTCACCCACACTTGAAATTGTTCTGGCGTAGCATCAAACTCCCAGCAAGATGAAACATAATTCCAATCAGCAGGGTCTTCGCTTTCTTTTCTTAATGTAAAAGCTTCTTCGGGTGCAGCGAGAATATGGCTTTTCGTTCTTTCCGTCATTTGTAAAAAGATTTGGCGACCTGATTCGCTTAATATTTCTAAATGAGGTAATAGTTCTGCAGCAGGGGTGAAGCTTTTCGCGACAGATTGATAAAACTTTTGAACGATGCCATTTTTCTCTTCTGTATAAACGATTTCTATAAAACCATTCTTTTCTAATTCTTTTAAATGATAATGAATTTTTGCCCTTGAAATGCCGAATTTCTCAGATAGTAATTGTCCTGTATAAGGACGTTCGCATAGACGCATCATCATTTCGACACGTAGTGGATCGCTCATTGCTTTTAGTTGGCTATAAGTAGTTAGTGTGAACATGGGCTTCAACATAATCAACTCCTTGAATTAAATTACTCGGTCAATATTATTTGACTGAATTGTATCAAGGATTGTAATTATTTTCAATACTTTCTGAAAATTTAATTTTCATTATGTAATCTTCTGTTCATATTCCGTTCATATTTCTTTTTTATGATAAGTGCATAGAAAGTAAGAGGAAGGAGCGAGCGAAATGTTTTTAGCTCTGCGTGAATTAAAACAATCAAAATTACGATACGGATTAATCGGACTTATTATGGTGTTATTATCATTTTTAGTCCTTGTCATTTCAGGATTAGCAAATGGATTATCATATGATAATGCTTCATCGATTCAAAATATGGAGGCAAATAAGTTCGTTTTAGCAGATGATGCGGAAAATAAATTACTTCGTTCACAAATTAAACAAGATGATGTAGATAACGTAGTAAATCAAGTAGGCGAGAAAGAAGCAGTTCCGTTTCGTGTGAAAATTTCAACTTATGAAAAGAAAGATAGTTCAAAAAAAGTTGATGTCGCTATTTTCTCAAGCGAACGGGATTCATTTTTAGAACCGAAAATTGTAAAAGGCGAGAAATTAGGTACAGCAAACAACGAAATGGTTGCTGACGAATCAATTAAAGAAAAAGGAATCGATATTGGGGATACAATTATTGATCCTGTTTCAAAGAAAGAATTTAAAATCGTTGGATTTACGAAAGATCAAATGTTTAGCCATACACCAGTCGTTTATGTAAATGAAGACGTATGGGGCTCTATCTCTCAACCAAATCAAAAAGATTATAGTGCAATTGCGCTTAATACAGATAAAGAAATTAAAAATGCACATGTTATCGACAAAAAAGAAGTATTACAAAGCATTCCAGGATTTAAAGAAGAGCAAGGAACATTAACGATGATCATTGCATTCTTACTTGTTATCGCTGCGTTACTAATCGGTGTATTCTTCTACGTAATTACACTGCAAAAAACACAGCAATTAGGTGTATTAAAAGCAATTGGAACGAAAAATTCTTATTTAGCAAATAGCTTAGTCGTACAGGCGTTATTCTTATCAGTCGTTGCGATGGTAATCAGTATTGTTCTTGTACAAGGATTAGAACAGATTTTACCAGCGGGTATGCCGTTCTTATTAACAACACCGATGATTGCACAATATGCAGCAATCTTTATCGTAATTAGTATTTTAGGAACACTTATTTCGTTATACCAAGTATTAAAAGTTGATGCATTAGAAGCAATTGGAGGCGGGATGTAATGACTTCATTATTAAAATTAGACAAAGTAAGTAAAGTGTACGGAGAAGGGAATACTGAAGTAACAGCCCTTCATCCGATGTCGCTTGATGTGAAAGCTGGAGAATTTATCGGAATCGTTGGTCCTTCTGGATCAGGGAAAAGTACATTATTATCAATCGCGGGTGCATTACTATCACCTTCAAAAGGGGATATTTACATTCGTGAGCAAAATATTACACAGTTATCCGAAAAGGAAATGACAGACATTCGTTTGAAAAAAATCGGCTTCATTTTCCAATTTGCAAATCTCGTTCCATATTTAAATGTAAAAGAGCAATTGCTTTATATTGCAAAGCTAAAAAAAGAAAGTAAACAAGAATCAGAAAAGCGTGCGGATCATTTATTAGCGGCATTTGGATTAGGAGAAAGAAAAAAACATTATCCAAATCAACTATCTGGTGGGGAAAAACAAAGGGTAGCAATCGCTCGTGCTTTCATGAACAACCCAGATTTAATATTAGCTGATGAACCAACTGCAAGCTTAGATTCAAAACGTGCACGTGAAGTTGTTGAAATGATGAAACGTGAAGTGAAAGAAAGTCAAAAAGCAGCAATTATGATTACACATGATGAAAGAATGCTCGATGTATGTGATCGTATATTGACGCTTAGAGATGGGAAGTTAATATAAAGAAAAAAGACAACCGTACATATATGTGCGGTTGTCCTTTTTATAAATTATTTTAAAATAGGTATAATGGCTTTATTTTGAGAATAACGTTTTAATTTTATTTCGTGTTACTAATAAAACGCCGCCTAAGATAGATAACATTCCGAGTGGCACGTTACTTGATTGCTCACTACCAGCGTTAGGGAGCTCTCTAGCATTATTTTTCGCTGGAACAGTAGTATTGTTATTATTCGCTGTCGTTTGTTTAGGTTGCGATACTTCATTAATTTTGTTATCTACATTTTGCTTCGTTGTATGTAACTCAGCTAATTTGTCGTCAATTTTCTTCTCAGTATGTTTAAAGTCGTTTATTTTAATATCTAGGTCTTGTTTTTTCTGTGTTAAATCGTCTGAAACAGTTTGTTTTGCTTGTTTAATTTCATTTATTTTATTTATTAAGTCCTGTCTAGCCTCTTGTAACTCAGCTAGTTTGTTTTTCACATCTTGTTTAGCTAGTTCTAAGTTAGCTGAAAGACTATCTAAATTTTGTTTGATTTTCTTAAGTTCTTCTAACGTGTTACCTGCATTCGGCTTGTTTTCTTTAATTTCAGCAAGTTTGTCCTCAGCAGTTTGTTTCGCTTTCTTTAACTCGGCTAATTTTTCATCTACTTGTTTTTTACTTCCTTAAGTTCATTAACCTTTTGATCGATGTTTTCTTTATGCTGCTTAATTTCATTCACTTTTTCATCGACAGTTTGTTTATGTTCCTTAATCTCATTAACCTTTGTATCGATATTTTGCTTATGCTCTTTAATTTCAGCGACTTTGTCATCTACTTGTTTTTTATGCTCTTTAATTTCAGCAATTTTATCCTCAGCAATCTGTTTATCTTGCTGAAGTTTTGCATCTAACTCTTGTTTATGTTGCTTAATCTCGCCGATTTTTTCATCTGCAACTTGTTTACGTTCATGTAGTTCATTAACCTTTGTATCAACATTTTCCTTAACTTGGTTAAGTTCATTTAATGTTTGATCCACATTTTCTTTGTGTTGCTGCAATTTCGCATCTAACTCTTGTTTATGTTGCTTAATTTCAGCTAATCGATCTCCAGTACTTTGCTGGGGAGTAGCATCATTTACTTCTGCATGAGTAGGGGTAGATCCCGCAATCATTGCTAAAGCTAGTGTAGACGCAGCGATTGTTTGTTTTGTTTTCATATTTTTGTACCTCTTTCCTATGAATAAACTCTATTGTGTAAAATTGAGCATATAAAAGCAGATTATTATATCATTATATACCATGTTCAGCGCTTAGAGGAAGTATTTGCATAATAATCTGTGATTATGTAATTCTTATAGTCTCTTATTTTGGGATAGGGGATAAATCTTCAGCAAGATGAACAATTTCTTCGATAGTAGAGTTTACATCTTTATTATTGCGAATAACAAACAAATAATCAGCCTCGTTTTCTACAGGATCTATTACACCTTCATGAAGGGATTCAACCTGTTGACGATTGAGAACTTCTTTGAAACTGGAATAGTTACCTCTAAAAATATTTGTAATTCGCGTGCTTCGAGCCACTCTTTCATAAAGTACATCATCTGGGATGTCAAAATGTACTAATATACGTACATATTCGTTTTGTGGAAATAATTCGTTTAGTAAATATAATCTTCCGTTTTTACTGCGATTGGAATTACAAATGATAAGGTGTAAATTTGTATATTCTTTTGCATAATCAACGATGAATTTTGAAAGACCATGCTTAAATGTATTAGGGCCCTTAGTCGGCTGTAATTTTTCATAATGCGTGTTAATAAATTCGGCTTGGTTATCTTGATCCATAACGAAAGAGTTGGGTAACTCTTTTTCTAACGCTCTTGCAAATGTAGTTTTTCCGCTGTGTGTTTTTCCTACTGTGATGATGACTAATCTTTTCATATTGGCCTCCATAAGTATTGTTATAATCAGGAATGTTCGGTGTGAATCGACAATTTTCCTGCTAGAGAATATGCAAAGTGTCGGAGTGGTAGTGAGCCGAAAATTTTACAAATAAACTTATTTATTATGTAATTTACCAATATTAAAAAAGTCTGAAATAAGGTTCTCCTAGCCAGGGGGACCCTATTTTTGTTGTGAAAATGAAGGATTGTGATGTGATGTTGTCCTAACTCAAATGAACTAAAAATATTCTGTTTAGAAAGAGGCAAGCAATACTATTATTATTGAAATATGTATATGGAAGGGAATTTAATTTCGTTTATTTCTCTTGAGGTGAAGCATAAGGAATAATTACTTGAAGCTTTAAAAAATCCCTGAAGTATGGGAATGTTCCTGGTGAAAAGGAGATTTAGAGTAAATATTAATAATAGCTGTTAATAATAAAAAAGGTGGGAAACGTATACCTTTTATTGTTAAGTACAGCCTTTCATAATCTATGTTAAAGTAATTGGAAAATTCATGGGAAAATGTTATGGTTTATTTGGGAGCTGCACATTATTTATGTTCAGTAAAAAAGGGGGATTAAAGTGGGAGCTAAAATTTTTAACGGCAGGCATATAGCCAATAGCAAGGATAAAGAATTTGTTGTTTTTATTATTGGTATGCGTATTAATAACCTATTAAAATTTTGGAAGTGGATACCAGTTTTTAACGCTATGGGACCTATGATTAAAGAATTGTATCAAAACCCACAATGGGGTTTCTTACATACAGAAGTTTTATTTAGTTGGAGAAAAGTAATCTTAATTCAATACTGGAAAGGATTCGATGAGTTAGTAAACTACGCTCACGGAAAAAACCATTCACATGCTTGGAAATCATACAACAATAAGATTAAAGATAATGGGAGTGTCGGTGTATTTCATGAAACCTATCAAATAGAAAAAGGTGCTTCTGAAGCAATCTATGTTAATATGCCAAAAACAGGTTTAGCTATAGCTACCGAGCACATAGCAGTATCTCAAGATACTAATACTGCTAAAAAAAGGATGGGCGAATAATTTAGAATTTTTAATATTTATATTGGTGAAAAATGAAGTATAAGAAAGACACCTCAGAGTGTTTTTCTTTTTTTCAAAAGGACCTGCTCATTAAAATAGGAATATTATGTATGTAATTTCAATTTTCCTCTTGAAAACATACAATTTTTCGAAGTGTTAAGGAGAGTTGAAAACTTGACAAAAAAACTTATTTATGCTATAATTTACCAATATAAAAATAACGTGTATAATAGGGTTCTCCTGGCCAGGGGGACCCTATTTTTGTTGTGAAAATGAAGGAGAGTGTATGTGCGTGAAAAAAGGTGAAGCAAGTGTAACGTCGTTAGTATCAGCTTTCGGAAGGGCGTATCATAGTGAATTTGATAGTCCTAAAATCTTTGATGATTATGTAGCTAAAGATTTAATTTCACAAAAAGAACGTAACAATATTGAAATGAATATGGTTCAAGGGATACATTTTTTCAATAAAGATATTGCAGAGAAGTTTCAAGATGATTCGAAGGAAATATTAAAATGGATTACACAAGTTCAATTATCACCAACACCTTTAGCACGTGCGGCATATTGTGAAAGAGTATTACTCCATGAAATTACATTGGGAGCAAAACAATACGTCATACTCGGTGCTGGCTTAGACACGTTCAGTTTTAGACACAAAGAATTAGAAAATAAAATAGAAATATTTGAAGTGGATCATCCTACTACACAAGGTTTTAAGAAGGAGAGAATAAAAGAAGCAAAACTTGAAGTTCCAAATAATCTTCATTTTGTTTCCATGGATTTCACGAAAGGTTTTTCCTATGAACAGTTACGTAATGAAGGATTTGAAAATAAAAAGACTTTCTTTAGCCTTTTAGGTGTTACGTACTATTTAACAAAAGAAGAGCTTTCTAGTTTAATAGAATGTTTATTCGAGATGGTTCCAGAGGGGAGCTCTATCGTTTTCGATTATCCGGATGAAAACTTATTTATGGAAAAAGGATTATCCAATCGAGTTGAAAACATGGTGAAAATGGCTGCAGTAGGGGGAGAACCGATGAAATCATGTTATTCTTATGCCGAGATGGAAGCACTGTTAGAAAAGGCGGGCTTACTCATTTATGAGCATTTATCGCCAGAAGACATAAATAAATTATATTTTGAAGGACGAAACGATTATTTAGAAGCTTTTGAGACGGTGCAGTATATTCATGCGGTGAAGAAGTAGATAATTAGTATCGTGAATTTTCAGGGGAAACAATTGGGATATCTTAAGAAAGAAGAGATTTTGTCTTTTTATTGTACACACGAATCAGTTTACTTTAATAGTTAGATTAAGATAAATTATGATATGATTAGTATTGGATTTCTTAATAAGGGGGTTTTTAAATGACGCCAGAACAAATTGTTAGAAAGTTTTTTGAAGAAGTACGTTCAGGGAATAATCCTGATTATTCAAATCAACTAATGGCAGAAAAAGTATTGGCACATCAAATTGTATCTGAAGAAGAACAAACAGTTTGCAGAACACCTGAAGATTATGCTGAACATGTAAGAGAGATGATTGAAGTATACGGTAATTTTTCTTTAGAAATTCAAGAATTTTTAGTACAAGGAAGTAAAGTATATGTACGTTGGAAACAAGTAGGTATGCATGTAGGAGAAATCGATGGCTATCAGCCTACAGGACTTCCAATCATTCAAATAGCAAGTGCGGTGTATAGAGTAGAAGATGGGAAAATTTCAGAGTATTGGATTCAAATTGATAGGTCAGGAATTCAAAACCAATTAGAGCGCAATAAAAATATTCAGTAGTTAATTTTTAAAGCTATAAGTAGGCATGGGGAGAAATCTCTGTGTCTTTTTTTAATGGAGATTTCTCCTACAAAAGTAGTAGAAATTTCATTTGAATTTACTACCACAGTTGGATATATCATATTTCAATTTCGATAGAATAGTAAATAGGTATATTGGATATAGAGATACATACTTCGGATTTAGAATTACAGGAACTACTCAACCCGTTGTTACCAATAAAGAAAGGAGCAAGTAGAATGATACAGAACATATATGAAACTCATTTACATGTAAGGGATTTAGAAAAGGCGATAGATTTCTATCAAAATAAGTTAGGGTTAGCATTAGCAAGAAAACTATCCAAAAGAAAAGTGGCTTTCTTTTGGGTAGGAGAAAGTAAAAAGCAAATGCTTGGACTATGGGAAGTACATAATATTGAAGATTTTGAGATGAAACACTTTGCTTTTGGTGTAGATTTAGAATTTCTAAAGGCTTCTAGATCGTGGTTAGAGAATCGTGGAATAGAAGTGGTAGGAAGCCAAGGAAAAGGAAATCAAGAGCCAATTGTCCAAAGATGGATGCCAGCTGCAAGTGTATACTTTTTGGATTTTGATGGAAATAAATTGGAGTTTATTTCTATGTTACATGATAATCCAGATGAATTAGAATATGCATCCTATTTAAGTGAATGGAATGCGGAACACCAAGAGAAATAAATGAGATTGTATCTATAAAACGGAAAAAACGGTATTCTTTTTGTGAAAATATACAGAAAAGATGGCTGTTTTATTTTACCGGAGTTATTCGAATTAAATGAAGAACATTTAAAAAGGTAAAGTGTTTTATTGAGATTATGTAAAATAGATTAAAACACAACGTATCAAACTAAGCGAGTTATCGTGTGATTTTACACTCATTTAATATTAATAGGTAAATAGAACAATTGGTGCCAATTGTTAAATGGGTAGTGTAAAAAAGACAAAATCTCTTAAAAAACACTTAAATTTTTACTCCATTAATCTTTACAATCCCTCCTTATAATGTGAATTGGACAAGCATTTAAGAGAAAGCAGAATATGTCAATTTGTACATTCTATTATTAGGGGGAGAATTTGTATGAAAAAGGCAGTTGCTTCATTAGCTGTTATGGCGGCGTTATTAGCGACATTTTCAGCACATGCAGAAGTAAAAGAGCACGTTCGAAAGTCAGCTACAACTTTTAATGTTATTAGCGACATTCAAGGAGATTTAGGGGATTTTGATCATGTGTTAAAAGATATGAACAAAGTGACGCCACTTTCTAGAGCGCTTATTATGAATGGGGATATAACGTCAACTGGACAGCAGTCACAATATGATGATGTAAAGCGTGTGTTAAACAAAAATAAGCTCCCGGAAAATGTATGGTCAACAGTTGGGAATCATGAGTTTTATGCAGGTAAATGGACGGCTGATGGGAAACTCTCTCAAAATACATGGCCAAATGGTGTAACTGAGGAAACGCTATTTAACCGCTATCTGAAATTTAGCGGACAAGATAAGGTATATCATAAAAAAGAATTAGACGGTTATCCGCTTTTATTTTTAGGAACTGAAAAATATATGAAATACCACGATTCGAAAATGTGGGATGAAGTATATATGAGTGATGAGCAATTAGGATGGTTAAAACAAAATTTAAAGGAATATAGTCAAAAAGATAAAAATAAGCCAATTTTCATTTTCTCTCATCACGTTTTACCTGATACAGTATCTGGATCAAGACAAAACCCGTATTTACAAGACTATTTAAACGTTGATAAATTGTACGATATATTAAAAGACTATCCGCAAGTTGTTTTCTTTACGAGTCATACGCATTGGGACTTAAACTTGCCAGACTGGGCTGGTAAAAAGAAAATTACAGGCGGAGATGAAAAAGGATTTACGGTTGTAAATACAGGCGGGATTGAAACTGGTTGGATGTCGGCTGGACCAAATGGCGGAGAGAAGACTGCGCCGGATGGATATTCTTTCAAACAAGGATTACAAATAAAAGCATATGGTAACGATGTAGTCGTAACGGCTTACGATTATAAACGTGATAAGGATATAAAGAAATTATCAATTAGTGATGCAAAAATCGCACAAATGGCACCAGATGTGACGGCTGATGATAGAAATAATGTAATCGTTGGTGCAACAGAATATATGGAGTACACTGTAGAAGGAACGAACGAGTGGAATACGTATAATCCAGGAAAACCGCCAAAATTTGATGGCGACAAAATCGTATACGTACGTCACAAAGGAGAAATGAATTTAGAGCCAGGATTAACACAGCTTCTTCGTTTTTCGGCAAATAAGTGATTGGAGAGAGCCCACATTTAAATGTGTGGGCTCTTTTTTGAATGATGAGAAATAGATTTTGTAAGTCGTTTTTTGTCGGCAGGTCGATATTCTATGTTGAATCACCGGTAAAAGTAAAATATCGCCGATATAATTTCATTTACTGAATTTCGATATATTTTTAATCCGGAAAGGTGACTTCATCATTTTTCCATGTAATAATAGTAGGGTTACATTTACTGTGAAAGAGTATAAAAGGAGCGTTATTGATGAATTTAGCTAAATTCCCTAGAAAAAAATATACAGAATCATATACACCAATTGAAAAATTAAACAATTTTTCTGAGGCACTTGGTGGCCCAACTATTTATTTTAAACGAGATGATTTACTTGGTTTAACAGCTGGCGGTAATAAGACGAGAAAGTTAGAGTTTCTAGTTGCGGATGCACAGGAAAAGGGTGCAGATACGTTAATTACAGCTGGTGGTATTCAGTCAAACCATTGCCGTCTAACACTTGCAGCTGCGGTAAAAGAAAAAATGAAATGTATTCTTGTGTTAGAAGAAGGGCTTGAGCCAGAAGAAAAGCCAGACTTTAACGGAAACTATTTCTTATATCATTTATTAGGTGCTGAAAACGTAATTGTTGTGCCAAACGGAACAGACCTTATGGAAGAAATGCATAAAGTAGCGAAAGAAGTAAGTGAAAAAGGAAATACACCATATGTAATACCAGTTGGTGGATCGAACCCTACTGGTGCAATGGGGTATATTGCTTGTGCGCAAGAAATTATGGCTCAATCATTTGAGCAAGGAATTGATTTCAGTTCAGTTGTTTGTGTAAGTGGTAGCGCTGGTATGCATGCTGGTCTAATTACTGGTTTTTCCGGAACGCAAAGCAAAATTCCTGTAATCGGAATAAATGTAAGTAGAGGAAAAGCGGAGCAAGAAGAGAAAGTAGCAAAACTTGTAGATGAAACTTCAGCTCACGTAGGTATTCCAAACTCTATTTCACGCGAAGCAGTTACATGCTTTGATGAATATGTAGGACCAGGTTACGCTTTACCAACATCAGAAATGGTTGAAGCAGTACAGTTACTTGCGAAAACTGAAGGTATTTTACTTGACCCAGTTTATACAGGTAAAGCAGTAGCGGGACTCATTGACTTAATTAGAAAAGGTAAATTTAATAAAGAGGACAACATTTTATTCGTACATTCAGGTGGCTCACCAGCTTTATATGCGAATACGTCCCTGTTTGCGTAAGTGTGAAAAAGCATTGGATATCCAATGCTTTTTGTTTTGAATTAACGTTGAAATTTGATACAATTTCGTGAATATGCGATGATTTTTCAACATTTAATGGTAAACAACGATATATATAGGAGATTGATGTATGACAGAATTTTGGGAAGCAAGTTTTATAGAAAATCAAATGATGTGGGGATTTGAAGCTTCAGACTCCGCAATTTTAGCGAAGGACTTTTTCCTTGAAAAGAAAGTGAAGGATATATTGATTCCTGGTATTGGGTACGGTAGAAATGCGAAGGTTTTTATTGATAACGGAATACATGTAACAGGTATTGAAATTTCAAAAACGGCGATTGAATTGGCAAAACAAAATGAGCTTAATGCTGATTTCTTCCATGGTTCAGTAACTGATATGCCTTTTGATAACAAACTGTATGATGGTATATTTTGTTATGCACTTATTCATTTATTGAATAAGGATGAGAGAGAGAAGTTTATTAAAGATTGTTATAGTCAGTTAAAGCCAAACGGATATATGATTTTTACTACTATTTCAAAAGATGCCCCAATGTTTGGAAAGGGGAAACAACTGGGTAAAGACTACTTCGAGATAATGGAAGGGGTAAAAATGTATTTTTATGATGTTGACTCGGTACAACAAGACTTTGGAAAATATGGACTGATGGAAACTACGGAAATTGTGGAGCCACATAAAAATATGGTAAGTAAACCTCCATTTAAATTTATAATGATCAAATGTCAAAAAATACTATAATTATCATTGTGTAAAAATAGTGAAAGATTACTTAATAAGCTGCTTGAGTAAGCGATTCACTCATTGTTCTTTAAAGGCGAAGTAAGGGGAGTCAAATGGTGTCCCTTATTTCGCCTACTTTATTTTAAAGCACGTTCTAAACTTTCAATGAATTATTTGTTATATAATGGAATTATCGAAACGTGAGAGGGGTGATTATATGAGTACAACATTAAGGTGGGTCATATACACGATACTCAGCATTTCTATAATACTAATCCTTCTTTTAGGTTACGGATTATATTTATATTTTACGTGAAATGATAACCGAACCAAAGGAAAAATAAAATAATTGCTGTGTTAAATAACGTAAAGGTTAAACCGATAATAGATAAAATTTTCTTTTCAGTACGACTATAAAATGAGATAACCGCTAATATAATTGCTATAACAGCGGAAGCTAATATGAAGTACGCGAAAGGAACCACGTATTCTACTCCAACTCTGTCTAAAATAGGTGAGAAGAGAAATAGATTAATAGTAACGAATATACTTACAATGAGAAACGTATAACTTTTCCAAGTGTATGTATTCATTTGCATTGAATAGCACTCCTTCCTTATTAATGTTTATATGTAAAACTAAAAGGTACCTTTTATTAAAAGAGGGGGACTAATATGCGAATTAGAAAATTGGTTTTAGTTTTTGTTGCTATATGTATATGCATAGTAACCGGCTGTTCAAATATACTAGGAAATGAAGATCAAAGAATCGAAGTGCAGAAACATGTTGGTGATGATAAATATGAAGATTTTAAGATAGTGACAGACAATAATCAGGTGTTGCAAGTAAAGAAAATATTAAATGAAATTCATTTTGAAAATAAAAAATCGGAAATGTCGCGTTCAGCTGATTATCAGTTTATTTTTCAGTTTAAAAATCCGAAAATTGAGGCGAAAGCTGTGTCATATCAAATTTGGATTAGTCCTAATAAGGATAAAGTAGAAATAATGGCGGGGGATAATCGGTATGCTCAATTAGAAGGAAAAAACGCAGCTACTTTGTTTGAGATTGTTATGGGAGAAAAGTTAGTTGAATAAAAGTATATGGTACTTAACTTTTTCGGATCTATTGTAATGATTCACTACTTGTAAGGGATTATTCAGTGTGTCTTTCTATAAAAAAGTCTAAATTTAATCAATTAAATGCGATAAAATCTGGTCAAAAATAATGAAATTTCAGGAAAAATGAGGTACACTAGTCAATGGTTTTGCTTTAAAATCGATTGACGTTAATGTATACGGGGGAAAGATTGATGAACAACAATACAGTAAATGAATCAGTTGAAGAAGTTGAGAAAAAACGGGTAAGATCAAAAAAACGTTTTACAAATTGGAAGCTTATCGCAGCGGGTGTTGGTATAATTGCACTTCTCGTTGGGGGAGTGAGTTATTATCAGGCAACTCACTTCAACTCGAATGTTACGATTAATGATACCAATGTTGGTGGTTTGAGTGCTGATCAGGCAATACAGAAATTAAAAACATCTGGACTAGCAAACAAAGTCTATGTCGATCAACAACAAATTTTAGATGAAAAAGAGACAAAAACAGAACTTACGGAAAAAAATTTGCCACAAGTTAAGAAACTACTAAAAAGCCAGTGGACATTTTTCCCTTCCTCAAAGGAAAAAAATTATTCATTGCTACCAGAAAAGGCGGATCAATATCGTAGTGAAACGATGAAAAAACTTGTAGAAGAAAAACTCATCTCTATGAATGAAAAACTAAAAGCGCCTCAAGATGCTATGGCGAAGCTCGAACAAGGAAAGATTGTTATCTCGAAAAGTGTTGAAGGAAAACAGTATGACGTTACTAGTCTACTGAAAGATTACGACAAGCAGAAATATAAAAGCGAAATTCATCTGAAGTCTACATACATACAGCCTATTAAAGAAGACGATCCGATTATCAAAAAAGAGGAGAAAGCACTACAAAATCTTCTTCAACAGTCAGTTGAATATAAAGTGCAGAATGAAGTTTATCCTTTAAAAGCGAAAGATTTAATTCAAAATGCCTCTATGTCAAAGGATATGAAGGTTACAATCGATGCGAGCGATATTAAGAATAAGATTGCTGAAATTAATAATGCTAAATCAACATTAAATAAAAATTTCAGCTTTAAAACCCATTCCGGTTCGGTCATATCAGTAAAAGGACAAGGCTACGGCTGGGCACTAGATGTTGAAAAAGAAACAAAACAAGTTGGGCAAGCTTTTGAAAAGGGTGAAAAATCGCTATCTGCTTCTAATATTCACGGAAATGGTTGGGAGAAGGAAGGTATCGGTTATAAAACAACATCGAATAATGGCATCGGAGACACGTATGCGGAAGTTTCAATTGCAGAGCAACAAATTTGGATTTATAAAGATGGAAAATTAGCAGTCACAACAAATGTAGTAACTGGTAAACATAGCACGAGTGAAGATACATCACCAGGTGTGTGGTACGTCCTATATAAACGAACACCATACACGTTGAAAGGAAGCGCAGTAGGTAAAGCTGATTATGCAGTTAAAGTAGATTACTGGGTTCCATTCACAAATAGCGGTCAAGGATTCCATGACGCAGGCTGGCGAACAAACTGGGCAAATAATGCTTATTTAACAGGGGGATCAGGTGGATGTGTTAACCTTCTTCCTAATGTTGCAAAAACTGTGTATGATAGTTTGAACACTTATGATCCAGTTATCGTGTACTAGAAAATAGCTACGTATCAAAAACTTAAACTGATAAACAAAGCAGGAAATCTTACCTGATGGTACATGAAAAAACACCTCTTGCATTCGCATACTAAGTGTGCAAATGCAATGGAGGTGTTTTTGTTTGAAGACAAGAGTTTATTGCCTATAAGAAACAAAGTGGGAAGAGATTGAGATGAAAAAATAGGTGTTCAAATAATCAATAAAATTGACACTGAATATCATTTTCATTTATTATGGAATCGTCGTATGTAATTGGACATGATTTTTGTGAAAAATTCTATTTTTTATATTGATATAATAGATTTCTATTAAGTTGTCACATTTAAGAACTATCATTAAATCTTTCAAGAATTTAAACGTAGGAAAGGGTAATATAAAATGAACTGGAAAAAAAGCGGATTATGGATTATTATTTTTTTCATTGTAAAAGGCACGATTTCTACACTTTTAATAGTTACAGGTGCTAAATATTTTGATTTATCATTTATGCAACTTGTCGTATTGATTCTGACCTTATTAGTGATTTCTCTAATAAGCCGAAAATTGCTGTATAGACATAAACAAAACAAAAAGCAAAAAGAGCTAAATATATAATGAAGCCCCAGAGACCTTTGGATTTCTGGGGTTTTACTTATTTAATAGTGAGTTTTGGGCCAGCAATATAAATGGTACACTCCATCAGTTTTATCGGTTGTAAATCAAGAATTCACTAATTTTGTTGAATAAACAGAAAACACTTTTCTTTTCTTTTATTTCATTTAATATCAATAAGGGCACCAAAAAAATAGGTAGGGGTGCTAGAATGTACGGTATTATTAATTACGAAGTGTTTTTACTAACAGGGATTTTATTAAATCTAATTCCTGGTGCAGACACCATGTATATTGTGGGAAGAAGTATTTCACAAGGTAGAAAAGCAGGTGTGTATTCTGTTTTGGGTATTATTACTGGTTCTTTAGTTCATACGTTATTGGTTGCTTTTGGTTTATCTATTATACTTACAAAATCCGTTGTGTTATTTAACACCATTAAGGTTATAGGTGTTATCTATCTTGTATATTTAGGAATTAAAATGATACTTGATAAGACAAATGTAGCTTTTCAAGCTCCATCCAATAAATTGAACATTAGAAAGATATATTTACAAGGACTCTTAACAAGTCTTACGAATCCAAAAGTCTCTTTATTCTTTATTGCGTTTCTTCCGCAGTTTATAGATACAAAGGCTGCAGGTCCTATACCTTTTATCATTTTAGGAATTACTTTTACAGTAACTGGACTATTGTGGTGTTTATTTGTTGCTTATTTCTCTTCATATGTCACAAAAAAATTAAGAGGAAATCAAAAGGTAGGAATGATTCTAAATAAAGTAACAGGACTGATTTTTATTGGTATGGGGTTAAAGTTGCTTCAAACGAAGGCTCCTCAATAAACATGAATAATAAAAAATGCCCCCTTTTAAGAGATGTTATCTTTAATTTAAGCTAATTTCTATATATTAAAAAGCCCCTTCAAATTTGAAGGGGCTTTTTGCTTGTTATCGATCAATTGTCGTTTTTTTGAATTCACTAAAAGTTGCCGGACCTAAGCCAAATAATGATACCCTTTCTAGCAAAATAATTAACCATCCTACGCAAGAAAGTTCAGGTAGCTAATCGCATATGTTTTATGGAAAGGATGTGATTGAATTTTGGAACGACCGAATTGGGGAATTGGAGGATTAGTATTCGTTGGCTGCATGTTTCTTGGCGGAGGAGTGGGATCTATATTAGGTGATACTCATGCTGGATGGCTAATAGGGATGGGTGCTGGATTTATTGGGATGGCTTTAACGAGACTGATTAAAAAGTAATATAACAGAGATTCTTAATACCATAAGAGCTCCATACATTACAGTTAGAAGCTTCTCTTTTGTATTGGTCTTTTTTTAAATTTTTCCATACATAGATATGATTCTCAAGTCGGAGGATGGCACCTTAGGGTGTCTTTTTTATGCTCTCTAAAAATGTCTGAACATATAATAGCCGAGTTTTGCCTTCAGTATCCGATGCCCGTCATCTTTTTTGTAATAGAATAGATTCATTACCGTTTCAGACCGATGTATTCATTCATAACCTAACAGTAAAAGGGGGGATGATTAAAGGTATGGCGATTAATGAGGAATCAATTTGTCAACAGTTTGCAAGAATTATCGGTGGCCAAGAAGGATTCGCCGGTGGGAAATGCGTAGCAACAATAAATCGGGATGAAATACGTGCAACAATCTTGGGAAAACGTTTTAGAGTAACAACTTCCTTCTCATTCGAATCAAGAGATCATAAAACTGGACGGGCATTATGTCTAGGACGGGTAGCGCTCTTACAAAAGGAAGTCACTGGATTTGTTGCTACAATTATTAAACAAGGAATAATTGTTTCGTCTATACACAATGAGTGGTTATGTGATGATCCAAATTTGATTTACGTTAATATTGAAGACGTTGATGATCCGCTAAGTTTCGCAAGGAAAGTTAGAAGAGCGTTATGCAATTAACTAATTTCTTTCGTTAAATGAGTAATAGAAAAGGATCTTCAATTGAAAGATCCTTTTCTATTGCTCATAAGTGAACGATTATGTTAATTAAAATATTTCGGATTGGTGAAGATTATATTCGGAAAATATGTTTAAGTTGAGGGTTTTATACAATTTTTCGACTAATCTAGTAAAAAATGAGCATCTTAAAACCAACGTCAGGATAAGAATGTATAAAAAATGCACAGGTCGATAGAACATAGGAGAACTCCCTCTTGTCCTTTCTATCGATAATGATCCGTTCTATTAATTTAATAGAGATAAATATACAAGAAAAATGAACTGATTTTACATAATATATATAAATTTGATACGTAAAGGAGTTTGATAGTTTATGCCATCAAAGAATAGGAAACACTGCAATACTTGTAAACCTTGTAATCCTATTCCCAGACCAACAGGAGCGACAGGGACAACAGGACCAACAGGAGCGACAGGGACAACAGGAGCAACGGGAGCAACAGGGACAACAGGAGCAACGGGAGCAACAGGGACAACAGGAGCAACGGGAGCAACAGGGGCAACAGGAGCAACGGGAGCGACAGGGGCAACAGGACCAACAGGGGCAACAGGAGCGACAGGGACAACAGGAGCAACGGGAGCAACAGGGGCAACAGGAGCAACGGGAGCCGACAGGGGCAACAGGACCAACAGGGGCAACAGGAGCGACAGGGACAACAGGAGCAACGGGAGCAACAGGGGCAACAGGAGCAATCTGTATTAGAACTGACCCGAATAATGGATGTTCTGTGGCAGAGGGAGTTAATACTGTTGCAAGTGGATTTGCCTCCCACGCAGAAGGGGATTTTCCGGTCGCAAGTGGATTCGCCTCCCACGCAGAAGGGAGTATCACAACAGCAAGTGGAGATATATCCCATGCCGAGGGAACTGGAACAACAGCAAGTGGACTTGAATCTCACGCCGAAGGGAATAACACAACAGCAAGTGGATTGGTCTCCCATGCAGAAGGGGCTAACACAAAAGCAAATGGAGAAATCTCTCATGCGGAAGGGTATGGAACAACAGCAAATGGAGGTGCCTCCCATGCAGAAGGATCTGGAACAAAAGCAGAGGGCGATAGCGCTCACGCAGAAGGTTCCAACACTATTGCTAGTGGAATTTCCTCTCACGCTGAAGGTGGTGTAGGATTTGATAGTTCGCCTGCCCCTACATTAGCAAGCGGAATTAGCTCTCATGCCGAAGGGATTGATACCAAAGCAAGTGGATTGGCCTCTCATGCTGAAGGAAATACGACAGAAGCAAGGGGAGAAGTCTCTCATGCGGAAGGAAGTCATACATTTGCTGTTGGATTCGCTGCCCATGCAGAAGGTGAATCCACATTCGCAAGTGGAGAGACCTCTCATGCCGAAGGAGGTAGCACAGTCGCAAGTGGGGGTGCCTCTCATGCCGAAGGAGGTGGCACAGAGGCAAGTGGAGATGTCTCTCATGCGGAAGGAAGATTCACAACAGCAAGTGGGGATGCCTCTCATACCGAAGGTGCATTCACAACAGCAAGTGGAGATGTCTCTCATGCCGAAGGATTTAGGACAACAGCAAGTGGGATTGTCTCCCATGCAGAAGGTAGATTTACGAATACTGCCGGATTTGAAGGTGCTCATATCATGGGGCAATTTGGGAATGCGACTGAGGAATTCTCCTGGTTCATTGCCAATGGAACGTCAAGTGCTCCAGGCTTAGGTGCGAAATGGGTTAGCACCAGCGGCAACATGGCTATAGAGGGGGCCTTTGTTCACGGAACTGCTGATTATGCCGAAATGTTTGAAAGCTTAGATGGAAACCTGATTGATGTGGGGTATTTTGTGACCATAGAAGGGGACAAAATACGTAAGGCAACAAGCCAGGATACGTATATTGTAGGCGTGACTAGTGCTACTCCAGGTGTGATTGGTGATAGTAGAGAACTGCGATGGAAAAACAAGTTTGTGACAGATGAATGGGGAAGAATCCAACATCATGAGGTAGTTATACCTGCTGAAACAGATAAAGAAGGTAGAGTAATCCTGCCAGAACGTAAAGAAATCCAGCCGATTTTGAACCCTGATTGGGACCCTGAAAGAGAATATTTTTCACGTCTCAAACGCCCGGAGTGGGTAGCTGTTGGTTTAGTTGGTAAGCTTCTTATTCGTGATGATGGTAGCTGTGAAGTTAATGGGTATTGTATGCCAAATGATGAAGGAATCGCAACAGCAACAACTAACGGATACCGTGTTATGAAACGTACAGGACCGAATCAAATTATGATTTTACTTCGTTAGAAAACTAAATATATCACTTCCAATAACGATAATTATGTAGATGAGCTGTCTATATGGGCAGCTCATTTTATTTTTTGCTTAGCGTACGAAATTCCTATTTTGTTTATGCTATCTCATCGCTATCAAACTGTCATTAAAATTCAAATTTAACAGGTTTTAAAAAAAGTTCTTCTAATGTACCTTTTGCATCTTTACTTTCAAATAAAATCTCATATAAAGCGTTACTAATTGGAAGTTCAACATCGTATTGTTTAGATAGTTCTTTCAATCATAAGATGAAGGTTTTTCCTTGTATTTCATTAATTAAGTTTAATTGACAAGCAAACGAACGTAATTCCTGTGCACTAATCGATATAATAATAATCTCCGCAATTGAAATTGCTTTATGTAGAGAATTACTTAGCTCAATATCTTCTGAGAGATTAAGATAATCATTTTTTCTAGTTTCGCTTAATTTAATGTAATTTCTTGAGTTTTCTCTGCCCCATAACATGACATTATGACCAATTTTGTTAGCATACCAAGCTATAAAAGTACCCCAACGTCCACAACCAAGAACTGAAATATTCAATAACCTCACCTTTGTCTTTATAAATTTTTATGATGTTTTCCTTTGCATGAATGGTTTTATTTATATTGTTTAATATTGGATAAATATTAACAAAAATCCTTTATCTTGTGTAACTAATGGACATGAATTAATGTTTTACTACTAGTAAAAACATTAAATAAGAGGGGGAGATTGTTTGTGTGTTCATATCGGAAATCTCCGCTTTTATTGTAGCGTCAGTGTTTTAGTGGAAATTAAATATATACGACAAATTTTGACGGGAAATACATACACTTGGCTCAACTAATAATCAGTGGGGGATGAGCGCCCCCACTGAAACGGATTAAAGTTTCGCTTCATCAGCAACAGCATTTATTTTAGGTGGTATTGTACTTTTTATTATGTTTTGCCCAGATCCATTAAATAGTTCAAAAAAGATTTGACTACTTTTCAAATAAATAAAAATTAAAAAACCGGTTCTTTCGTAAAGGAACCGGTTTTTTTGCGTATGAAATTTGCGTTTTGTTGGTGCTACCACACCTCTATCAAGTTATCAGATACATGGTAATAGATGTTTTTATAATTTGAAAGACGAGGAAACGAACTTGGAGGAAGTATTGGAAGTATGTTTGAGAAGATTAAATCAATGGAAAAGGAAATGTTTTTTAGCCTGGGCTAGGACCTATCCGCCCGTTCTAATTAACTAAAAGAAGAACTTCCCCATACCGATTAGACTACTAATCATTCCTATTCCATTCATGCTGCTTTTTCCTACTGCAAGTAAGTTTCCAAGCATTCCTGGCTGACCGTTATTCCCCCATCCCATGGGACTTACCTGTCCTCCCCACGCTGGAGGGTTTCCGAAAACACCCCATTTATTGGCATTAAAATTAAAAGCCTTGGCTGGCGGTGATAGTAAAGCGGCAAGATGACCGTGTGCGAACATCCCTGCATGATTGAATTGTTGGGCCCAGGGGAAGGGAGGTTTTTGAAAATTGAAACCTGCATGGCCTGAAAATGGGGCCCAATTAGCAGGATGTCCTTGGGGCATCATCCCCGCATGATTGAATGGTTGGGCCCAGGGGAAGGGAGGTTTTTGAAAATTAAAATCAACATGGCTTGGTAATGGAGCCCAATTAGCAGGATGTCCTTGGGGCATCATCCCCGCATAATTGTTTGGCTGGCCCCAAGAGAAGGGGGAGGACTGGGGATTGAAACCTGTATAATTGGCTGGTGAATCCCAACCAAATGGATAGACTCGACAACTCCAATTCTCAGGAATCTTCAGACCATTCATTCCCTCAGCTTTAGTTATTTGGGGCTGTGAATATAATGATGACATTGAAATTTGGTTATTATATTGTTCCTCGTCTCCCTTTGAATTCAAATACCAATATTGGTGCATAAGCTTATTCCCCTCACTTTAAAAATGTAATGTTAGACTTAGCCTATGTAATATTCCTTTTTATGGATGGTTACATAACTAGATTTACAAGCCTGTATTTAAAGGAATGGGTGTATGGTCTTGTTGATTTATCCCGCTATTTGTGGGCAGTAAGACACCTCCACCTCAAAATTCAGCGAAAGCAAAGAAGTTAGATGGGGGTTTGGCTACCTGTAAACACCCACTGATTAAAGTTTCACTTTATTTTAGAAGGGTATTTTCAGTTGCTTCTTTTGATTATTTCAGCCTAATTTAATTTCGGTTAACAAACGTGTTTAAATATTTATTCAAAATCTTATTTAAATGTTTATAAAGGTTTAATCAATAGAAAAAAATTAAAATGTTATGTTGAGCAAATAGAATTGCTAAAAAGAGAATATCCATTCGAAGAGTTTGGCAAAATACTGCAAGGATAATGTATTCTTGTGCAAATGTGCAAACGATTTAAACGAATCAATGGAATTTATAATGAAGGGGCAAATAAATATATGAGTGAAACATTAAATAAAAGAAAACCACCATATTTAATGCTTGTAATCCTTTTTATTGGGGCATTTGTTTCATTTCTAAATAACTCGCTTTTAAATGTAGCCTTGCCATCAATAATGAAGGATTTAGACATTAAAGATTTTTCAACGATCCAGTGGCTTTCTACAGGGTATATGCTTGTAAGTGGTATATTAATTCCGGCATCAGCATTTTTAATAACTCGCTTCTCCAATAGGAGCTTATTTATTACATCTATGGTGATTTTTATTCTTGGTACGGCCTTAGCGGCTTTAGCACCGAACTTTAGTTTATTACTTACTGGCCGGATGGTTCAAGCAGCAGGTTCTTCAGTCATGGGGCCTTTGTTAATGAATATTATGCTAGTAAGCTTTCCAAGAGAAAAAAGGGGAACGGCAATGGGGATTTTTGGATTAGTTATGATTACCGCTCCAGCAATTGGACCGACACTATCAGGTTATATTGTAGAGTACTATGACTGGCGTTTGCTGTTTGAAATGATTTTACCGCTAGCAATCATTAGCTTACTGTTAGGGATTTGGAAATCGGAGAATGTCATGAGACAAAACAAAAATGCAAAACTTGATTATCTCTCATTACTATTATCTTCTGTCGGTTTTGGCGGTTTGCTATATGGGTTCAGTTCTGCAAGCTCCGACGGTTGGACGAATAAAGTTGTCTTAACAACCTTAAGCATAGGCGCTATTGCACTAATTGCTTTCATTATCCGTCAATTAAAAATGAATGAACCGTTATTGGATTTACGTGTTTACAAGTACCCAATGTTTGCACTTGCGTCTGTAATTGCGATTGTTAACGCAGTGGCCATGTTTTCGGGTATGATTTTAACACCAGCTTATGTACAAAACGTCCGCGGTATTTCACCGCTGAGCTCTGGGCTGATGATGCTTCCAGGTGCGATAATAATGGGAGTTATGTCACCAATTACAGGTAAATTATTTGATAAATATGGCCCTCGGCTTCTTGGTATAGTAGGACTTTCCATTACAGCTGTTTCAACTTATATGCTGGCAAACCTGCAAATCGACTCTAGTCACACACATATTATTCTAATTTACACTCTGCGGATGTTTGGGATGGCGATGGTGATGATGCCACTTATGACAAATGGCCTTAATCAATTGCCAACTCGCTTAAATCCGCACGGTACAGCTGTTAATAATACAGCTCAACAAGTGTCCGGTTCGATTGGTACTGCTATTCTTGTTACGATTATGAATTCTGTAACAAAAACAAAAGCTGAAAGTCTAATGGCTGATCTAGATCCAACAACTTTCACAGAAGCTACGAAGGCAATGTTAACTCAGAAGGCTTTATTATCCGGAATTCAATATTCATTCTATGTAGCGCTTGGCATGAATGTTGTTGCACTATTATTAGTTTTTTTCGTTAAACGTGTAGATACAAGTGCGGAAGCTGTCGAGAGGTTAAATCGGTAGTGTGAAACAAAACTTTAGATAATGATTTCTACAAGTTTTTTGCTGATTAATTAGACAAGGAAGCTTTTATCTGAGAGTTATCAAATCAAAGAAATATCCAGTGAAATCCGCATGAATCGTGGCTATGTTAAATAATAAGGGATGCGCAATCCAGGCAGTTGTAAAAAGAGGGAGATTATCGCCCTCTTTTTTTAATTCTAATTTGATGTAAGTAACAAATCTATTAGTAGCAATAGCGTTAGCACATATTGAATTAGCTTTAAATGGAATCTAATTTTAAGGTGATCTGGCTAAGTAGATAAGTAAAAGAATTTGAATTAAGTTAACGTGGTACGTAGAGTAGTGCGCCATACAGAATAAGAACGCTCCAATAAATGAAGAAGAAATATCACTGGAGGAATTTATCAAATTAGATATTTCTTCTATAATGTAGGGAATGAATTTTGCTGTAGAAAAATAATAGGTAAGTCATTTGACAATTAAAATGACTTACTTTAATATATATGCTATAGCATATAATTAGTGAAATAAGCAAATTCACTGTGAAGAATTGACTAGTATGCTGTACCCTTTTATATCTTAATTTATAGAGGTGAAACATGAACTTACATGATTTAATAGGCTATCTTGTTCATCGTACTGATGTGAAAATGACCAATTATTTTACTAAGAAATTAAAGCCTTTTGGAGTTACGCCAGAGCAGTGGGGGATTATTAGTGTTCTTTGTAGCCAAAGGGGAACTACTCAAAAAGAGTTAGCAGAAGCTATTGATAAAGATCAAACTACTGTCGTAAGAATGATACAGTCAATGGAGAGAAAAGGGATTGTAAAGAAGGCTTTGAATGACCAAGATAGGCGTTCACACAACCTTTTTTTAACTGAAAAAGGTGACGAGTTAAAAAAAGAAATCTTGCCTGTAGTGAAAGACGCTCACCATTTCGTTACGAGTAATTTGAGCGAGGAAGAGATTAAAGTATTACAATCATTATTAAACAAATTGTATGATACACGTTATTAATATTTGTTCCTTATTGATGCTATGCTATTTATAAGGAACAAACTTTGTTTTAGGTATACTATATGCTATAGCATATAGTTTTTGGTTGTTTGGAGGAATGGGGAGATAGCTTTATTTTGTATGATATTTGATTCAGGGTCACTTTTTTGCCTAGTACCAGTCAGATTTCTGTATTTTACATGCTATAGCATGTAAAATTTATCAAATAAATAAGAAAGATGTGATTGCTATTTTAATATTAATGAATGTAGTAAAAGTTGTATTGTTTCTGTTCTTTTTAATGACAGGTACGAAAATTATATCTGGGAAAATGGCAGATGAGTTCAAACGATTTGGTTTACCTTCGTTTTTTAATTTCTTAACTGGAGCTTTTGAGATTGTAGGAGCAATTGGAATGTTGATAGGAATTTGGGTCCCAATGGCAGCTTTATTGGCAGGATTGTTGTTAGGCGGTACGATGCTTGCAGCTGCATTAACTCTTATTGTATTAGCGAAAGATCCCTTTAAGAAAGCAATACCTGCGCTTGTTTTGTTTGTCCTTAGTTTAGGGATAAGTTTGTATCATATTTTTTAAACATAACCTAAAGCCGTTAAACTGTATGCGTTCAAGTTGCTATCATTTTGTAATTATTTTATAAAAGGGGTTGTGAAAATGCAGGTAAAATTTCAAATGAGTGCAGGAATAATAGCGGTACTCATTTAAGGTGTTACCTGCATTCGAATTGAAAATATTGAACATAGGAGTGAGTGAAAATGGCATATTTATTACAAGTTGATTTTCCGTTTGAAGGTCCTTTTGGTGAAGAAATGGAAAAAGCATTTTGGGATTTAGCAAAAAGTATTAATGAAGAAGAAGGATTCCATTGGAAAATATGGACGGAGAATCAAGAAACGAAAGAAGCTGGAGGCATCTATGTATTTGAGGAAAAACAAGATGCTGAAAAATACGCGGAAATGCACAAGAATAGACTTCAAGCATCTGGTGTTAAAGATATTAGAGTAAGAATTTTTAACATCAATGAAAAGTTAACGAAACTGAATCGTGGTTATAGTAAATAATAAGGGACACAGAATTCAAAAAAAGAAGGGGATAATCCCTTCTTTTTTTGAATTGATGCTACAGAAAGAATAGCGTGTTTTTTAAATTTAGGGGCATCTCTTTTTGATAGTTTGATACCGATGTGACAATACCCCTTTATTATTTTTCAGACTTCCCTTGTTCTAGAATGTATGCTTCTTCTTGTTCCGGTGTCGCTAATTCGTATGCTTGACCAGTGCTATTATTGTCCCATTCCCATAATAAATTATGCTCCTCAACGGATTGAGAGAAATCGCCTTCATACCAACGAACCAAAATCTTGAGGTACTGTTCTTTATGTTGTAAAGTTCCACTATTACTTTCATCAATTACTCGACGTACTGTTTCGATGTTTTCTGGAGTCATTTTAATAAATCCTTGCTTTTCGTGAGATAATACTTTTTGATGAGTCATTTTGTGCATGGCATTGATTATATGACGATCAGAATTGAGGTCAAGTATTACCTCTTCACCTTTAATTCTATCAGTCTGCTTTTCCTTAACGTCTGAACCTGCATACGTACCGACTTTGTAACCAGTAAAAATACCAACTGCTATAGCAATAACTAAGCTTGATGTGATTTTAATCCACTTTTTCAAACCTCGTACCCCTTTTTATTGAAGTGTACCATAAAAGATGAGCTGTATACCGTTATCTACCTGTTTAATCTACATAAAGCGTCATTATCAGTAGTCAATGATGCATAAAGTTTTCGTTCTGGGAGTAATTAAAAATCGTCGATAAAATTTTACGGAAATCTTGGTTTGGAGTTCAACCATAGTGTAGAGGATAAAATAGCTTTTCTATGGATTGAAAAAGACAAAAGTTGGTTAGGATTAAGGGAAACCGATAAAGTAGAACTTGAATATCATCCATCTATAAGACATATAGCATTTCAAGTCACTTTGGATGATTTGAAGAATTCGGTGAAATGGCTTAAAGACAAAGGGTATGAACCGAGGGAAGCATTTGGATTTGAACCACATGAATCCTTTGTAATGGCTCATAACGATTAGGCCCATACTAAAATTCATTTTAATGACCCAGATGGAAATAGTTTAGAACTTATTTGTAAGCTTGAAAATCCACATAAGATTACAAAAAGAATGTATTTGAGTGAATGGGAAAGGTATTTGGGGAATAAAGAATTATCATCATAAGTGAGAAGGAGAATGAGTATGCACTTTCGTCTGGGATTATTTGTTGAAGATTTGCAAAAATCTATTAGATTTTATGAGGAAATCCTTGGTCTGGCATTCTCAAAAAAGAATGAGACTGGTGCGATGGTTAAACTAGAGGATTTTACTTCGTTACTAACTCCTGATTATATTCTTAATGAAAAGCTTCAATAACATAGGATCATTCTTAAGAATGTCATTGAAATGTACCAATAGATGTTAGTGCAGCAAAATAAATTGTGTTATGATGTGAGCAAATATAAAGCTATCTAACGGAGGGATTCACATGCCGCATGTTGTGTTTCGTGGAATTACTACTGAACAATTAAAAAGCATAAGCAAGCCATTAGTAGAAGAGCTCGCAGATATCTGTGAGTGTGGTACGGATAATTTTACCTTGGAGCTACCAAGTTCTACGTTTGTATTCAATGGAGAAGAAATAGAAGCGTTTCCTCTTATTGAAGTGAAATGGTTCGAGCGTGGACAGGAAATTCGTGATCGATTTGCCAAGGCCATTACTACATATGTAATGGATTTTGGACTTCCAGAAGTAGAGGTTGTATTTACGGTTTTCACAGAATCAGCGTATTATATTAACGGGAAGCATTGTGCAAGTTAGAGCTATTTGAAAGATTTTTATAACATTAAGAAAAGAAATAGGAGAGAATATCCTATTTCTTTTTATTTCTATAATAAAATATAATTACTAAATCTAAAGTAATGATAATAATTAGAAGTAACAAGTGTATAAGTGCATCAGTTTTCCCGTTTAGTAAAGACTTTATAAAGAAATCCCATTCGGTTTCATAGGGAGGATCTATCCAATTTCGTTGCAGTCCTAACACCATTCCATTTATGAAATAGACAATGCTTAATAGAATTCTTCCAATAAATAAGGCAGCTACTTTTATATTCCACTTCTTTATCAGGATTATATAAAGCAGAGGAAATAGTATAAGTACCCAAAAAACGATAATAAAAACTGTATTCATCAGTTTCTACTCCTTATGTTGATAATAAAGTTATTTATAACAGGAAGTATAACTCACTTATTAGTTAGCTCTTAGATTCTCTAAAAAAGTTGGATGCAATGCAACAAACCATTCCGGTGATTAGAATACTATATTTCACTGTGTTACCCATGTGCTCAAATAGATTAGTTCCATTAAGCATTACAAGTCCCCAAAACACTTGAATCGCTCCAAAACCTAATAATATTTTTCCTGTGCGAGAAAAATTTTTCATAGTTTTCCACCTTCCACAAACTCGCTCCATTAAATGGCCCGATCGGTGTGAACTTTATCTCTCCGTTTCAAAAAACTCAATCCATTCTCCATCAGGACCAGCGAAGAATATGTAACGTGTTCCATCTGGTAATGTTTCAATTTCTTCTCCTAGTAAAAAGGTTACTCTGTGTTTCTGTAGTCTTTCGATTTCATCCTCTAATGAATCCACTTTAAAGCAAATGTGATGTACTTTTCCTTCTGCCGGAAGAGAAGAGTTATAACCTTCAATTAATTCAAGTATCGTTTCCTTCGATTCTTCCACACCTAAAAAAGCGAGTTTTAAGTCGGGATTCGGGTGACCCATACGTTTAATGAGCTGTAAGCCAACTACTTCTTCATAAAATGAAATAGATGTTTCTAAGTTTGCGACCATAAGACCGATGTGTTCAATTCTTCTAACTGGCATGTAGATTCCTTCTTTCTGAAAATTATATACAATATGTTATTGAAAATTAAGAAAATAAGCAAGATAAAAATCTTACAAATTTTAGCGTGTTATATGGTATAGTGAGAAAGTATGTTTGGGGAGAAGGAAGGAGATTATACGATGAATACACCTACTCAAACTCCTTCATTATCGGCAACGATGAAAGAGTGGCATTATGCATTAGCGTATGAAATTAAACATTGGAAAACGATAGGTGGTAGTAAAATTTCTATCATGAACGGTCGTTTTTTATATACAGATTATGAAAGTACAGTATACGTATTTCAGCTTATTTCGGAAGTAAGCTTACCGGAAGGTTCACCAATTCGAATTGAGTTTGATGGTGAGGAAGCGACAGGAGAAGTATTATCTGTACATGGATTAGAAATAGAACTGAAATTAAATGATTATATACAAGGTGAAATACGAGAAGCTGTTTTATACAGTGAACCGTGGCAATTGTTAGAGCAACTACAAGAGCGATTGAAAGAGGCACATAAAGATAAGTTAAAACGTAATCGTATAAAGCGTCTTGTTGATGGGACGAGCAGTCCGAAACATATTGAGAAGATGAAAAATCCGAAAAATGAATTGGCGTATCGTTCGTTTTACAATCCGACAACGTACGTGTGGGGACCACCGGGAACAGGGAAGTCTTACAATTTATCACGTATTATTTCGGCTCATTATCAAAAAGGAAAATCGGTACTTGTATTAGCTCATAGTAATGCGGCAGTTGACGTATTAATGAGTGAAGTAACGAAGCAAATTGAGAAGAAAAAGAAATGGACACCTGGCGAAATTGTTCGTTACGGTTATAGTCAACATGAACATATACGAAATCATGAAACATTACTTACGTCGAAGCTAGTTGAAACGACGAACGGATCTTGGGGAGAAGAAAGACTCTATTTAGAAGAAACACGACAAGATCTTCGTGAAAAGATTTTATCATATAAAGCGACTTCTGCTGATAAGAAGCGTATACAAGAGATTGAAAGTGATCTTCGAAAGCAAAAAGCGAAAATTAAAGAAGTAGAAAAAGAATATATTGAAAATGCGAAAGTAATCGGTGCGACTTTATCAAAATGTGCAATTGATGCGCTTATTTATGATCGCACATTTGATTTAGTTGTCGTAGATGAAGTGAGTATGGCATATGTTCCGCAAATCGCACTAGCCGCTTCTCTTGGGAAACGTATTGTCGTTTGTGGGGACTTTTTACAGTTACCTCCGATTGCGATGGCAAATCATGAACTCGTTCGAAAATGGCTCGGTGAAGATATGTTTTACCACGCAGGGATTGTTGAGTCTGTTAATAAATCAGAAGCGCATCCCAACCTTTTTATGCTGCAGGAACAAAGACGTATGCATACGGATATATCGAAGTTTACGAATTCATTTATTTATAAAAATAGAGTGTACGATCATCCATCTGTTTCAGAGCGTAAAGAACTTGCGAAACTGCAACCGTTCGCAAATGAGGCGAGTGTTTTATTTGATACGAGCTTAATGGGAGCCTTTTCTTTAAAAGACGCTGCTTCCGGTTCTCGTTTTAATATTATGTCTGGTTTAGTAGCGATGCAAATGATGTTAATTGGATTGTTAGACGGTGTTCAATCTATCGGTGTAGTTACGCCATACAGAGCACAGTCTCGCTTTTTATCAACGTGTATTAGAGAAATGCTGCAGAAAACGAAATATCAACACATACCAGTTTTAGCAGCAACAGTTCATAAGTTTCAAGGTTCTGAAAGAGATATGATGATCTTTGATACGGTTGATAGTTATCCGCAAGAACGTCCTGGTGTGTTATTCTTTGATCATAAAAACCATCGCCTCGTCAATGTAGCAGTGACAAGAGCGAGAGGAAAGTTCATTCAATTATCAGATTGCCATTATATGCGTAAAAACTTATCGAGAAAACAAGCGTTATCACAATTAACAGCTCATATAGAACGTCACGGAGATGTGTATGATCGCACGACATCACGACAATTGTGGGAGCGAAAAATATCGAAACGATTACGCTGGTTTATGGAAATGAATCTTGAAGAGCCGAAAGGGCTATTAAAAGATATTTTAGCCGCAAAACGAAAAATCATCATTTCACTTCCAAGTACGAAGCAAGTAGATAAACGAGTATGGCAAGCGTTAATGCGTACAAATGCGCAAATAACAGTGTATAGTGATGGACCAGTTCCACTGAAAAATGTAAAGTTACAAAGGCAAAATAAAGCATTCCCATTCATCGTAATCGATGATGAAATCTTTTGGGCAGGGGCACCGCTCACATCTCAAATGATGTTTGAAGGTAGTATGGAATTTCCGTACGTATGTGCAAGATTACAAGCACCGGAAACAATTGGTGTGTTAAAAGGATTTTTAGATATTCGGTAAATTCGGATAGGAATTCCTTGACTTTTAATCGGAATGAATTTAGAATAAAAAATAATTTAATATAATTTTATGAAAATTCTTATCACGAGAGGTGGAGGGACTGGCCCTATGACACCTCGGCAGCGGATTCTTTATGAATACTGTGCCAATTCCAGCAAGGTAACTTGAAAGATAAGAAAGAAGCTCATTTTGACTGTATATACAGAAGCCTCTTTCTATCTTTTAGAAAGAGGCTTTTTTACGTGAAAATAAAAGGAGGAAGAAAAATGGGAGCGACAGGAGTAACGTCACAAAGAAAAACCATTGAAGAGAGTATAGAAAGAAATAAGGAAAAGTACATAGAAACAAGTCATAATATTCATGCGAATCCGGAGATTGGTAACCAAGAGTTTTATGCATCAAGAACGTTAAGTTTATTGCTAGGGAGTGCAGGATTTCAACTACAACACAATATAGCTGGACATGAAACAGGTTTTATCGCGCGAAAAAGTTCAGGAAAACAAGGACCAGTTATCGCATTTTTAGCTGAGTATGATGCTTTACCAGGACTCGGTCATGCGTGTGGTCACAATTTAATTGGCACAATTAGCGTTGCGGCAGCGATTGCATTATCAGAAACGCTTGAAGAAATCGGCGGAGAAGTTGTCGTATTCGGAACGCCAGCAGAAGAAGGAGGGCCAAACGGTAGCGCAAAATCGAGTTATGTAAAAGCAGGTTTATTTAAAGATGTTGATGCGGCGCTTATGATTCATCCGAGCGGAAAAACAGCGACAACGAGTCCCTCACTAGCAGTCGATCCACTTGATTTTCATTTTTACGGTAAAACAGCTCATGCAGCAGCCTCACCAGAAGAAGGGATTAACGCATTAGATGCGATTATCCAGCTGTATAACAGTATTAACGCACTTCGCCAACAATTGCCGTCAGATGTGAGAATTCATGGTGTTATTACAGAGGGCGGAAAAGCACCTAACATTATTCCTGACTACGCCGCGGCAAGGTTCTTCATCCGTGCAGCAACGCGAAAAAGATGTGCGGAAGTAACAGAAAAAGTAAAAAATATCGCACAAGGAGCAGCGTTAGCAACAGGTACGAAAGTGAAAATTCATCAATTCCAAAATGAAATCGATGAATTACTCGTAACAAAAACATTTAATGACGTCGTAGCCGAAGAACTAGAACTACAAGGTGAAGACGTAAATCGTAAAGAAAGAATCGGAATCGGCTCAACAGACGCAGGAAACGTAAGCCAAGTCGTACCGACAATACATCCATACATTAAAATCGGCCCAGATGACTTAATTGCACATACGAATGAATTTAGAGAAGCAGCACGTTCAGAATTAGGAGATAAAGCGCTAATTACATCCGCAAAAGCATTAGCGAATACAGCGTATCGATTAATTACGGAAGAAGGGCTGTTAGAGAAGGTGAAGGAGGAGTTTAGAGAGGCGCAGAGGAATCAGGGGTAAGGGAATTAAGGTGCTCTTTTCGAAGAGCAATCTAATTAATAAGTAGAGATATAAAAAGAACATTGAAAAATCAATGTTCTTTTTCAGGCTGTGGAGAAAGTCTTCTCCACAGCCTGTTTTTGTGTCTGAACCTCTTTTTATGTGTCAACACTGATAAAAAAGAGGAAAAGGAGAGATTTCTTATGATGGGTGCTTTAAAAAATCATCGCGATGAACGTGTATCTGTTTCTGTAGAAGAGTTAGTTCCACAAGATCATTTCCTTCGTGCGATTGAAGCGACAATTCGTTTTGATTTTATTGAGGAGAAGTTACGCCCTTATTACTGTGAAAACAATGGACGTCCGTCAATCCATCCTATCGTTTTATTCAAAATGATGTTTATTGGATATTTTTATGGTATTCGTTCTGAGCGTCAATTGGAAAAGGAGATTAAAACGAATATCGCCTACCGTTGGTTTTTAGGGTTTTCTCTATCAGATACTATTCCAGATCATTCTACAATCAGTTGGAATCGCCGTACCCGTTTTATTCATACAAATATTTTCGAAGAAATTTTTGATGAGATTGTGAGGCAAGCGACGGAGAACCGGATGGTGGGAGGACGTGCACTGATGACAGATTCTACACATATTAAGGCCAATGCTAATAAAAATAAATTTGTACATAAATATAAAAAAGAAAAGGCAAAGTTTTATATAGATGAACTAGAAGCTGCGGTAATCGAAGATCGTGAGGTACACGGAAAAAAGAATTAAAACCTAGAAAGGAAAGTGATACCCCTACTAAAAAAACTCGTATAAGCACTACGGATCCAGATAGTGGATTTTTAATGAGAGATGGAAAACCGAACGGTTTTCATTTCTTAGATCATCGTACAACTGATGCGAAGTACAATATCATTACAGATACCTATATAACGGCTGGAAATATGGCAGATTCCGAGCCGTATTTAGCACGTCTACAAGCTCAAATTAATAAATTCGGATTTAAGGTGGAAGCTGTAGCTCTTGATGCAGGCTATTTTACAGGTTATATCTGTAAGAAATTATCAGAAAGAAATATATTTATGGTGATGGGGTATCGCCGATTTGGAAAGCGAAATAAAGAAGTACCGAAAAGCCAATTTAAATATGTAGAAGAAATGAATGCATTTGCTTGTCCGATGGGATGTATTTTAGAGTATGCGACAACGGATCGCGAAGGATATCGTCAATATAAATCGAATCCAGAAGACTGCGCTGTTTGTCCGCTACGTGAGGTGTGCTTTTCAAAGAAACAGAAACAAAAAGTTATCACTCATCATGTATGGGAGAAATATAAAGATATCGCTAGAAAAAACAAGCTAACAGTTACAGGGAAAAAGTTGTATAAAGTACGCTGTTCAACTATAGAGCGAAGCTTTGCGGACGCCAAAGAACTCCATGGCTATCGATATGCTCGGTTTCGGGGGCTGAAGTCTGTCCAAATGCAGGCTTATCTCACCTCAGCTTGTCAAAATATGAAAAAAATAGCCCTCCATCTGACCAAAAAGGGTCTGGTGGAGGGCTATTTTTCTAAATTCTATTATTTTATGTTGTTTTCATTTGCTAAAATCAAAAAGATTTCAGAGTGTTGGGAACCCTAAAGGGTTTCCCAACACTCTGAAAAAGAACATTGAAAAATCAATGTTCTTTTTTGTTTACTAGTCATTGATATTGTTGGTTTTTCTCATAAAGGAAAAACTTTTACTGTTAGCGGGGGATAATACGTATCCCTTTATCAAAACGACAATTTCTCCTCAAACTCACTCTTTAAAACAATTAAAGGAGACGATAATCCAAATTGCATTAAAGAGTCTAAAAATGCAGCGAGAGAATCCATCGAATCGCTCATGACCTTCATCATATAATTAAATTCCCCGCTAATTCGATATAAATCAGTTACTTCAGGAGCGGCATTACAAAATTGGATAAAATCAGAGCATTGACTCGTTTTAAACATGATAAATGCTTGAATGTTTTTATTAATTTTGGAAGGCTCAAATTTCGTTCGGTAAGCCGCTATAACTCCTTGATCTTCAAGCTTGTTAATTCGTTCTTTTACAGCAGGTTGCGTCATGGATATAATTCGTCCTATTTCTGAAACAGAAATTCTTGCATTTTCATACAACAAGTTCATAATTTTATGATCGATTTCATCCAGTTTTACTGCGTTTTGCATTGTGTAGCCTCCTTATTTTATTTTTTTAAGTAAATCACAAATTATAACTATAATATCATAAGTAAACGAACTAAATTACCTATAAATCTATATTTAAAATTATTGGTGTTTGAATAAAAATATAAGTATAGGATTTACCCCGCATTAACGGGCAGTAAAACTCCCACCTCAAAATTCAGCTGGAGCAAAGTGGTTAGGTGAGAGATTAACTGCCCGTAAAAGCCCGATTGGTGAGGGCTGATAATCAGTGGGGGATGAAGAAAACCCCCACTGATTAAAGTTTCACTTTATCAAACGGAAATTTAGGAAGGATGGAAAAAATGAAGAATCTTGATGGGAAAGTAGCGTTAGTAACAGGGGGGAGTCGAGGTATTGGTCGTGCGATTGCGATGAGATTGGCAAACGACGGTGCATTAGTTGCGATTCACTACGGCCGAAATAAGGCAGCTGCAGATGAAACAATTAGTGAGATTGAATCTAATGGAGGAAAGGCGCTCTTAATTGAAGCAGATTTCAATTCAATTGATGGTGTCAAAAATCTAGTAGAACAATTAAAGAATGAATTACAAATAAAAGTTGGTACATCAGAGATTGATATTTTAGTAAACAATGCAGGGATAGGTACACAAGGAACGATTGAAAATACGACAGAAGAAGTTTTTGATGAAATTATGTCTGTAAATATTAAAGCACCGTTCTTCTTAATTCAGCAAACATTACCGTTACTACGAGCAGAGGGGCGCGTTATTAACATTTCATCAGCTGAAGTAAGACTTGGTTTTACGGGGTCCATTGCATACGGTTTAAGTAAAGGTGCACTAAATACGATGACACTTCCTCTAGCTAAACATCTTGGAGAAAGAGGTATAACAGTGAATACAATTATGCCCGGATATACGAAGACAGATATTAATGCGAAATTGCTAGATGATCCTGAAATACAAAGTTTTGCTACAAATTCATCTGTGTTTGGACGAATAGGGCAAGTTGAAGATATTGCAGATGCAGTAGCATTCCTTGCTTCTTCTGATAGTCGCTGGGTAACGGGGCAAATTTTAGATGTTTCTGGAGGGTTTTGTTTATAAGGGCAGCACCCTACAATTATCAGGTTGAAATTTTAAAATAGCTATAGAGACTCCATTCCTTGGAAATATTTTAACTATTAAGTTGTAAAAAGAACCGTAGTTTTTCATTTTTGAAAAAGCTATGGTCTTTTTGTTGTAGCAAAGATATGAGCGAGGAACTTTTTTTATATAAATCAAAAAAAGTTGATGAAGTAGTTGCATTAAGACTGAATCGACGTATATACTATAAATATCAAAAAAAAGTTGATGAAGGGAAGTGAACTACAGTGGCACAAGATTTTCAGCTATATGAGAAAAAGTTTAAAGCGTTGGCGGATCAAAAGCGTTTAGAAATTATGTATGAACTTTGCCAGCGAGGACAGACGTGTGTATGTGATTTAACAGAGATTTTTGAAATGACGCAATCTAAGTTGTCCTATCATTTGAAGATTTTATTAGATGCAGGTTTAATTGTAAAAGAAACAAAAGGTACATGGAGTTATTATGATTTAAATGATGCGGAAGTAAATAATTTATTATCAGAAGAATTGTGCTGTATCTTTAGAAAAACAGGAAAAGGTAGTTGTTGTTAAAATTTTGAGATATTAATCAAAAAAAAATTGATTAATGATATATACAGAGGAGGAATAAGGTATGAGATATGTTCACGTCGGTATAAACGTTACGAATTTAGAGAAGTCTATTGAATTTTACGAAAAGGTATTTGGTGTATTACCAGTGAAGGTGAAAACGGATTATGCAAAATTTTTATTAGAAAATCCAGGTCTTAATTTCACGCTGAACGTACGAGATGAAGTGAATGGAAATCAGGTAAATCATTTCGGTTTCCAAGTGGATACAGCTGAAGAAATCACATTACATAAAGAACGATTAGAAAAAGAAGGTTTCTTTGCGCGTGATGAGATGGATACGACTTGTTGCTATGCAGTACAAGATAAGTTTTGGGTAACGGATCCTGATGGGAATGAGTGGGAATTCTTTTATACAAAAGCACATAGTGATGTTCACAAAATAGAAGATTCATCTTGTTGTACGACTTCTAATGAGATAGTTAAAAATTCTTGTTGTTAATAGGAGATGGAAAAAATGAAGCGTTTATCTTTTCTAGACCGATATTTAACACTATGGATTTTTCTAGCGATGGCTGTTGGGATTGGTTTAGGATTTGTGTTTCCTAGTGTAGTAGACGGGCTGAATACATTACAAGTTGGAACGACGTCTATTCCGCTTGCTGTTGGTTTAATTGTAATGATGTATCCACCATTAGCGAAAGTTCGCTATGAGGAAATGGGCCGAGTATTTAAAGATGTCAAAGTGCTAGTGCTATCTTTAGTACAAAACTGGATTATTGGGCCGGTACTTATGTTTGTTTTAGCAATTATTTTTCTTCCTGATAAGCCAGAATATATGGTCGGGCTCATTATGATTGGTTTAGCACGTTGCATTGCAATGGTAATTGTTTGGAACGATCTAGCAGATGGTGACAAAGAATATGCAGCTGGTTTAGTTGCTTTTAACTCAGTATTTCAAATGTTGTTCTTCTCCGTTTATGCATACGTGTTCGTAACAGTAATCCCGGAATGGTTAGGAATTGAAGGGGCTATCGTTAGTATTACAATGGCAGAAGTTGCGAAATCAGTGTTTATCTATTTAGGAATCCCTTTTATAGCAGGTATGTTGACACGATTTGTACTTGTGAAGTTAAAAGGCAGACTATGGTATGAAAAGGTGTTTATACCTAAGATTAGTCCACTTACACTCATTGCATTGTTATTTACAATCATCGTTATGTTCTCTTTAAAAGGGGAAATGATTGTTAGTGTACCACTCGATGTAGTAAGAATAGCGATTCCGTTATTCATTTATTTTATCGTGATGTTTTTCGTTTCTTTCTTTATGGGAAGAAAAATTGGTGCAAACTATCCGGTGACTACAACGTTAGCATTTACAGCAGGTAGTAATAACTTTGAGTTAGCGATTGCTGTAGCAGTTGGTGTGTTTGGTATTCATTCAGGCGCGGCATTCGCAGCTGTTATTGGACCGTTAGTTGAAGTACCTGTCATGATTGCACTTGTAAACGTCGCTTTTTGGTTTAAACGTAAATATTTTAATGATCAATCAACTTAAAAACAAAGGTGGAAAACAACATGGAGAACAAAAAGACAATCTACTTTTTATGTACAGGAAATTCATGCCGAAGCCAAATGGCAGAAGCATGGGGGAAACAATATTTAGGGGATAAGTGGAATGTGTATTCTGCAGGCATTGAAGCGCATGGAGTGAATCCAAATGCTATTAAAGCAATGAATGAAGTAAATATCGACATAACAAATCAAACATCAGATATAATTGATGCAAACATTTTAAATAGTGCTGACTTAGTTGTTACGCTTTGTAGTCACGCAGATTCTGTCTGTCCTTCGACACCTCCGCATGTGAATCGTGTTCATTGGGGATTTGATGATCCAGCAGGAAAAGAGTGGTCTGAGTTTCAACGTGTTCGTGATGAAATCGGTGAACGAATTAAACGATTTTCTGAAACAGGTGAATAAATAAAGGAGAGAGTCAATCTTCTAGTGTATAGGGATTGGCTCTTTTTACTATGTCGCTTATGTAAATGCATATTCGGTGTGGCGTCTCAAATGCATTCTTTCAGATGGGACATACGAAAATATAGTGAAAGTAAGCAGACCTGACCCGAAACTGCTGGATTTGAAGTAGTTTTATTTGAGTATTACAATGAATGGGATGTTTTAATTGCTTCTTAATGATTACAAACCTAAAAGAGGTGGAAAACCTGCACGACTCCATAGCCATAAAGGAGTATGAACATCGATAGGGGCAATGCCACTACCCATTAACACATTTTCCCATGCTTTTGCCACAGTTTGCCGGTCTTCAGCTGTTCCATTTAATACTTCTGATGAACATAGTCCTAACTTTACAGTTGCTTTCAATATATGTGTATCTGGAGCTATTGTAATAAGTTCACGGGATTTCCAGGAAACATTTGTGTAACTTTCTAAGGCGTAAAGCCAGTAATTAAAGATTTTTGGTCCAGAAAGATAAGGAAAATCAGATTTTCGTGTTCCTTGCATTATTTTCTTTAAAGAAGAAATATCAAATTGAACAGATTCAATTAGACCTTGTACATTTTCTTTTGGTGAAGATTTCACTAGTCCTATTGCTACACGTTTCCAAATCTCTGGATGGCGATTAGATTGTAATCCTACACGGTGAAAAAGTAAAGCGTTCCGTAAAATATCAATCTCACTATTTGCCACAGCATTCGGGCTGAAAATCCATTTTGTTGATTCATCTTGATATGCTTTTACAACCGATTTCCATAAAGTATAGGAATTTCTTTGATAATTCAAAGCCATAGCAAGTGTTAAAACATCCATTAATTTATTATCTGGAACGACATTAATCAAAACGTCTTCAGGCATTAATTCTCCACCAAGAAATCCTTCATAGTGCATTTTTAACAGTGATTTTACATTTTTTAATAGCGCTTCTTTTTCCATATAATATCCCCCAAGATTTTATCGATGTATAAAGCATTACTTAAATTGACTACTAGTTTAATAGCATAAGATTTTTTTGAAATGTATATCCTTTATACGAGTTGTAAGTTCTTCAATAATAGAGTCTCGTATCTATCATTTTCTATAATTCTATCTCATATTTGTAATATCCTATTTATGTATAAAGTAAAATATAATAAAAGACGTATTAATAAATTAATTTAAAGAAATTCATTCAATAATATTGGTAGAAGAATTACATAAGAATAGTTGGAATACGGATTTACACTACAAAATCATGGTGAATGAAATGCAGTATTCCGCACGGTTTATTAACAGAAATTGAACAATCAATCCAGATTTTAGGACGTTATCAAATAAATATTCGAAATAGTAAATACGGTTTACGTATTATTTACGAAAGCGAGGAAAAAATCTATCTTTATTGGTAAGTAGAGAAAGAGTCAACTCACACGAGTAGGCTCTTTTTTTATGTACTATGAAACTTCACAATAGAACGATATTACGGCAGTAGAATGTGTAATAAACGTCTATCTAATCACGAAAAAACGATTCCACTCACACATAACTGGTTATCTGATGTATAGGTGTATATTTTGTAAAAAAATTGTTTATAAAAAGTGTTGAAATATTTTGAAAATTAAATTACTATTATCCATGTAAACTACTAAGTAATCGTTTACATGGATGAATTAAGGGTTTAATCGAAACTGAAGTAAACGATTTCTTGAAAACTTAGAAAGAGTGATGAAATGGCAAAGTCTACAATTAAAGATGTTGCAATGGAAGCGAATGTGTCTACAGCTACAGTATCTCGGGTGTTAAACGCAAGTGGATTTGTAAGTGACGACATTAAAGATCGTGTTTATTTAGCTGTGAAAAAGCTTAATTATCAACCAAATGCGATTGCTAGAAGTTTAAAGCAAGATAAAACATACACGATTGGTGTTGTGATCCCAGATATCACAAACCATTATTACATGACAATTTCAAAGGCAATTGAAGATATTGTACAGCAAAAGGGCTATAACCTAATTTTTTGTAGCAGTCATGAAAATCCTAAAAAAGAGGATAAATTGTTGCAGCTATTGGTAGAGCAAAGGGTAGATGCTATTGTATTGGCGACTGCTGGAGGTTGTGAAGAAAGAGTAAGAAGTATTCATCAAGCCGGTGTACCAATTGTTTTAGTTGATCGGACTGTTGAGATTGGGGACACAAAATTAGATTCGGTTATAGAAAGTAATTTTGAAAGTGCTTATAAATTAACGAGCTATCTTTTAAAACAGGGGCATAGATCTATTGGTCTTGTAAATGGACTGTTAAACGTTAGTACAGGTAAAGAACGTTATGAAGGGTTTCAGAAAGCTTTGGAAGAATTCGGGATTCAGGAAGATGAAAACTATACATTTAATAGCACTTTCACAAGAGAGGGTGGAATGAAAGCAGTTGATTATTTTCTTAATTTCACTGAGAAACCTTCCGCTATTCTATCCTTGAACAATGAAATGGCATTCGGTGTTCTTCTTGAATTAACGAGGAGAGGCTACTCTATACCAGAAGACATAGTGATAGCTTCTTTTGGTGATGTGGAAGCAGCACAATTATTACAAACACCTGGAATTATATCAGTAGCTCACAAACCATATGAAATGGGGGAAAGGGTAGGTGATATTTTATTGAAGCGTTTAAATAATGAAGAAGGTCCCTTTAATGAAATATTTACACCTCAATTACTAATAGATGCACAAAGCGTACGTATTTAAAACGATTTGAAATGATGCTTTTCGTTAAGATAAAAATCGGAAGGGAGATAGAAATGCTAAAAGGAATACCGAAAATAATTAGTCCAGATTTAATGAAAATTCTTTTAGAAATGGGGCATGGGGATGAGATTGTTTTAGCGGATGGAAATTTCCCCGCTGCCTCTTGCGGGGCGAAACTAATTCGATGTGAAGGACATGGGGTTCTTGAAGTATTACAGGCAATTTTGCAATTCTTTCCACTCGATACGTATAGTAATCATTCTGTTTCATTAATGAAAGTCGTAAAAGGGGATCCTACCACGCCCTCCATTTGGGAAACATATGATGCGGTGATTAAAAAATATGATACTCATTTTGATGGTTTTGAGATGATCGACCGTTTTGCATTTTATGAGAGAGCAAAGAAGGCGTATGCAATTGTTGCAACTAGTGAGAGTGCTCTCTATGCCAATATGATTTTAAAAAAGGGCGTGGTTACTGATTAACGCATTATTAAACTAATATATTGTTTCATTAAAAATTTGATAGGGTAGTAGGTGATAGGATGAGTGAATTATTGCTGAAAATGGAGGGGATTAGTAAATCGTTCCCTGGAGTGCAAGCGCTTTCTAATGTGCGATTTGAATTAAAAAAAGGCGAAGTTCACGCACTGTTGGGTGAGAATGGAGCTGGAAAATCCACATTAATGAAAATTTTAACAGGGATTTATCAAAGAGATGCTGGAACGATTGCGTATGAAGGAAAAGAAATAGAGGTTCCAGATACAAAAGCAGCACAAAGACTGGGAATCAGCATTATTCACCAGGAACTTAACTTAGCCCCGCATTTAACAGTTGCCCAAAATATTTTTATTGGAAGAGAACCTAAAGGGTTATTGAATCTTTTTTTGGATGAAAAAGAACTAAATAACAGAGCAAAAAAACTATTTGAAAGGTTAAACATTCATCTAGACCCAAGAGAATTGGTAGGCAATTTAACAGTTGCGAAACAACAAATGGTAGAAATCTCTAAGGCTCTTTCCTTTGATTCAAAAGTATTGATTATGGATGAGCCAACCGCAGCCTTAACTGATACCGAAATTGATGCATTGTTTGTGATGATTCGGAAATTACGGCAGGACGGTGTAGGAATTGTTTATATTTCTCACCGTATGGAAGAGCTAAAGAAAATTACGGACCGTGTATCGATTATGCGAGACGGTACATACGTAGGAACGATGAACACAAAGGATGCAACGATTGAACAAATTATTTCTATGATGGTCGGAAGAAAAATTGATAACAATCAAAAACCAGATATGAAAGAAAAAACGGGAGAAAAAGTGTTTGAAGTAAAAAATTTAAAGAGAGGGAACACGATAAAGGATGTAAGTTTTGAACTGTATAAAGGAGAAATCGTGGGCTTTGCTGGATTGATGGGAGCTGGAAGAACGGAAGTAGCTCGTGCCATATTCGGAGCAGATCCACTAGATTCAGGGGAGATTTTTATTAAAGGCCAACGATTAAATATTAAAAGCCCAACTGATGCAGTACAACATGGAATTGGCTATTTGTCTGAAGATCGAAAACAGTTTGGACTTCTCGTTGGGATGGATGTCAAAACAAATATTGCAATGGCATCCATGAAAGATTATGTAAAACCTTTCGGCTGGATGCATGTATCGAAAGTTGACCAACAATCGGAGGAATTAATTAAAAGGTTAAAATAAAAACGCCGTCAGGTAATCAATTAGTGAAAAATCTTTCAGGAGGGAATCAACAAAAGGTTGTTATTGGGAAGTGGTTGACTAGAGATTCAGATATCTTAATCTTTGATGAACCAACACGCGGTATTGATATCGGAGCAAAAGACGAAATTTATAAATTACTAAATGATTTAGCTGAACAAGGAAAATCTATCATTATGATCTCCTCAGAACTTCCTGAAATTTTAAGGCTAAGTCACCGCGTGATTGTCATGTGTGAAGGCAAGATAACAGGAGAACTGAAAAATGATGAAAAAGCATCGCAAGAAGCAATTATGACTCTTGCAACAAAACGAATTACGTAATGGATACTAACGGATGATAAAGGAGTGAACAAGAATGGAAATACAAAAGGTAGTCGAACTTCCAGTTGAAGGGAAGATGAGGAAAGGGATTAATTCAAATGCTCTTCAGCAGCTTCTAGCATTTGCAAGTTTAATTGTACTTGTTGTCATTTTTTCAATTGCTTCAGCTAATTTTCTGCAATTTGATAACATTATAGGAATCTTTCTATCGACAGCTGTTACGGGCATCCTTGCTCTAGGTGCAACGATGATTATCGTTACAAGTGGAATTGATTTATCGTGTGGAACCGTACTGACCTTGTCTTCGGTTATGACCGGTGTTTTTGCTGTCAACTTAGGTTTACCGGTTTGGGTAGCTGTTACCTTAGGGATTTTAATAGGTGCCGTAGTAGGGTTGATTTCTGGAGCTGCGATTGCAAAATTGAAGATTCCACCATTTATTGCAACGTTAGCTATGATGATGATCGCGAAAGGATTGGCACTTGTTATTTCTAAAGCTACTCCAATTTATTTTACTTCTATACCGAGCTTTAACAAAATTGCGATGGGTTCTATTATCCCTGGTTTTGCTATTCCGAATGCTGTTTTCATCTTTTTTGGAATGGCCATTTTCGCAAGCTTAATTTTAAATAAAACGATAATCGGCAGATATACATTTGCACTAGGAAGCAATGAAGAAGCAACTCGTCTTTCTGGAGTGAATGTGGATAAGTGGAAAATAATAATCTACATGCTTGCAGGTGTTTTTACTGGTGTCGCAGGGATAATAATGGCATCTCGTTTAAATTCTGCTCAGCCTGCTTTAGGAGCAGGATATGAATTGGAAGCAATCGCAGCAGTAGTTATTGGGGGAACTTCTTTAAGTGGTGGTAAAGGAACAATTCTTGGTACTGTTATCGGTGCATTGATTATGAGTGTGTTAACTAATGGTCTTCAAATCCTTTCAGTGCCTCAAGAATGGCAAACAGTAGTTGTTGGGGCTGTTATCTTATTAGCAGTTTACGCAGATGTATTGCGAAACAAAAAAGCAAAGAATTAACTGTGATACTGTTTTTTAAATAAAACAATATATAGGGGGAATTTTAGATGAAAAAAGCAAAAACAGGCATAGTTTTATCGTCAATTCTCGCAATCTCAATGTTTATGGGAGCATGTTCTTCAAACAATGCAAGCACGGGAAGTAAGGATAGTAATGCTCCTGCAAAAGATGACGGTAAGCGCTATGTTGCGATTATTTCAAAAGGGTTCCAGCATCAATTTTGGCAGGCAGTTAAAAAAGGGGCGGAGCAAGCAGCAGATGAGTATAAGGTGAATATTACATTTGTAGGTCCTGAAACGGAAGCACAGGTTGATAAACAAGTTGAAATGCTACGTAGCACACTTGATAAAAAACCAGATGCGATTGGTTTTGCCGCATTAGACTCTAAGGCTGCTCTTCCTTTATTAGAACAAGCAAAGACAAAAAATTCCGGTTGTTGCATTTGACTCAGGTGTTGAGGGAGATATCCCTGTAGCAACAGCTGCAACAGATAATAAAGCGGCAGCAGCTCTTGCAGCTGAGAAAATGGCTGGATTAGTTGGGGAAAAAGGGGAAGTAGCAGTAGTTGCTCACGACCAGACAAGTAAAACAGGTGTTGAACGCCGAGATGGCTTTGTAAATACAATCAAATCAAAGTATCCGGACATCAAAATTGTCGATATTCAATATGGTAGCGGTGATCAATTAAAATCGACTGATGCTGCTAAGGCAATTATGCAAGCGCACCCAAATGTAAAAGGTATTTTCGGTACAAATGAAGGTTCTGCGATTGGGGTAGTAAATGCTGTTAAAGAATTGAACAAAAAGAGTGTAGTAGTAGTTGGCTTTGACTCTGGAAAACTACAAATTGATGCGATTAAGAGCGGGGTAATGGCAGGTGCGATTACACAAAATCCAATTGGAATTGGTTATGAAACTGTTAAAGCTGCTGTTGAGAACTTAGATGGGAAACAAGTATCCAAAACAATTGACACTGGTTTCTATTGGTACGATAAAAAGAACATTGATGATCCAAAAATTAAGGAAGTTCTATATCAATAAAATTTAAAACGAAACTAGCAATAATAAAAATAGAAACTGAGGTGTATAACATTGTCTAATGTAATAAATGATTTGAAATTATATGCAAATAAGATTGTCCAAACTGGTCTTGTAGTAGGAGCAGGTGGGAATTTAAGTATGAGAGACGGGAATATGATGTATATCTCTCCTAGCGGTTTTGATTTACAAGAGATAGAAGACCACGAGTGGGTACGTGTCAATATTGAAACAGGTGAGATATTGGATGATTTAAAACCATCTTCTGAAATATTAATGCATTTAGAATGTTTTCGTAAGCGTCCTGATATAACAGCTGTTTTACACGCTCATCCAAGTTATTCGGTAGGTGTATCATGTACTGGTCATACCATTCCGAGTCTATTCCCAGATTTTCCGGCAATGATCAAAAGTGTGGCTTACCTTGAATATATGATTCCGACTACAGAAGTATTGGCTAACGCGGTATCAGATGTAATTGAAGAAAATGATGTAGTAGTAATGAGAAATCACGGCGTATTGACGGTTGGTAAAACAATGAAAGAAGCATATTTTTTAATGCAAATTCTAGAAGAAGCGGCAAAAGTATATACGATTGCATCGACAGTAGGCGCGCCAAGAATCCTTACAGAGGAAGAATGTCACGAATTAAGAAATCTATCTTCTGAGAAATATAGATTACAACTACTAAAAGATGCGGAGTAGTTGAAGTGTTTCCGAGGGGTGTGAATGAATGGAAAAAGTTTGGGCTTTTGATTTAGGTGCATCCAATGGGCGTTTAATGGTAAGTGGATTTGATGGAAAACGCCTTTATCTTGAAGAGGTTCACCGGTTCTCCAATCGCCCGGTTTACGCAACAGGTCATTATTATTGGGATATTTTAAGGATATTCCAAGAAATGAAGAATGGAATTGGGAAAAGTATTCAAAACGGTCATAAGTCGATTGAAAGTTTGTCTATCGATACGTGGGGCGTTGATTTCGGACTTCTCTCTGCAACAGGGGAATTGCTTAGCAATCCTTATTCTTATAGAGATCCGCATACAAATGATAGTTTAAAAGAAATAACGGAAGTAGTTCCAAAGGAGGTTTTGTTCTCTAGAACTGGAGTCGCGCCAGCAGCAATTAATACGATTTGTCAACTTTATACGATACAAAAAAACAACCCGGATTTAATGGAAAAGGCAAAAACTCTATTATTAACACCAAACTTATTGAGTTATTTATTTTCCGGTGAAAAAGCGAATGAATATACGATTAGTACAACGACATCGTTATTTTATATTCATGAGCGTAATTGGGATACTACCCTTATGACTAAGTTAAATTTGCCGAGAGAAATCATGGGAAATATTGTGATGGCGGGAACGACACTTGGTCCGACACTTGCTTCTATTCATAACGAATTTGGCATGAAACCTGTTAAGGTTATTGCTGGTACAGGACATGATACAGCTTGTGCTCTTGCTGCACTGCCTATAAAGTCAGAAAATTCTGCATTTATGAGTTGTGGTACGTGGATCTTAATGGGAGTTCAAGTGAAGGATCCTGTCATTAATGAACAGGCTTTGGAATGGGGCTTTACAAATGAAGGAACGGCAGATGGCGAGTTTCGGCTACTGAAAAATATTATGGGGTTATGGCTCATTCAAGAATGTAGGGCGGCTTGGGCAAAAGAAGGCAAGCTTTTTACTTACGAAGAAGAAGCAATGTTAATTCGAAATACAAGGCCATTTGCACATTTCATAGACCCAGATGATCCTTCTTTCTTCAATCCGGAAAATATGCCAAAACAAATTCGAGATTTCTGTATAAAGAGTGGTCAACAGCTGCCTGAAACGGAAGGAAGTTTCCTCCGTTGTATTTTGGAGAGTCTTTCACTCAAGTACAGGTGGGTCTTAGAGAAACTGGAATCTTTAACTGGAAAATCAGTAGAGGTTATCCATATGGGCGGCGGAGGCATTCAAAATGATTTATTTTGTCAATTTACCGCAAATGCGACAAACCGTCCTGTTATAGCGGGACCGGTTGAAGCGAGCTCAATTGGAAATGCATTATCGCAATGGATCACACTAGGAAAAATAAAAGATTTAAAGGAAGGTAGAGAAATTGTTGAAAATTCGTTTCCTGTTAAACAGTATCAACCTCAAAATCAATTAGAATGGCAGGAAGCATACGGTCGTTTTATTGAAATAATCGATAAAAATGTAGTAAGAGGGGGGCTTTAAAATGAAACCAGTTCATAATAGATTTTACAATAAATTACCGAAAATCGGAATTAGGCCAACTATTGATGGAAGAAGAAATGGTGTACGTGAATCTCTTGAAGATATGACGATGAATCTCGCAAAATCGGTAGCAAATTTATTAACTGAAAACTTGCGTCATTATAATGGCGAGGCAGTAGAATGTGTCATCGCTGATACATGTATTGGCGGTGTGACTGAAGCGGCCAAAGCGGCTGAAAAATTTGCAGTAGAGGGAGTCGGTGTTTCTATTACTGTTACACCATGCTGGTGCTATGGTTCTGAAACAATGGATATGAATCCAAATATTCCAAAAGCAGTATGGGGATTTAATGGAACAGAACGTCCAGGGGCAGTGTATCTAGCGGCAGTCTTAGCTGCCCACAATCAAAAGGGCATCCCGGCTTTCGGAATATACGGGAAAGATGTGCAAGATTTAAGTGATACATCCATTCCTGAGGATGTGCAGGAAAAGTTACTCCAATTTGCAAAGTCTGGCCTTGTTGTTGCCACTCTAAAAGGAAAATCGTATCTTTCGATGGGATCTGTATCTATGGGGATTGCCGGTAGTACCGTTCAGCCTGAATTTTTCCAAGAGTATTTAGGTATGAGAAATGAATATATTGACATGACCGAATTTGTAAGAAGGATAGATGAAGAGATTTATGATAAGGAAGAATATGAAAAGGCTTTAAATTGGGTGAAAGAGTATTGCCTAGAAGGTCCAGATAATAATTCGGAAGAAATGCAACGATCAAGGGAGCAAAAGAATAAAGATTGGGAAACTAGCGTTAAAATGACGTTAATTGCAAGAGATCTTATGGTAGGAAATCCGAAACTAGAGGAACTTGGCTATGGTGAAGAAGCACTAGGACATAACGCCATTTCTGCAGGTTTCCAAGGTCAGCGTCAATGGACGGACCATTTCCCGAATGGCGATTTTATGGAAACGATTTTAAATTCCTCCTTTGATTGGAACGGAATTCGTCCTCCATACATTATGGCTACTGAAAATGATAGTTTAAATGGGGTTACGATGCTATTTGGCCATTTATTAACAAATACGGCTCAAGTTTTTGCAGATGTAAGAACGTATTGGAGCCCGGAGGCGGTAGAACGTGTGACAGGGCATAAGCCTGAGGGATTGGCGTCAAATGGGTTTATTCATATGATTAACTCTGGTTCCGCTGCACTTGATGGTACAGGACAACAAACGAAAGATGGAAAGCCTGCTATAAAACCATTTTGGGAAATTACGGAGGAAGAAGCTCAAAATTGTCTAGCAGCTACTTCCTGGAGACCAGCTTCGACAGGATATTTCCGCGGGGGCGGATTCTCGAGTGATTTCTTAACAAAGGGAAATATGCCTGTAACAGCAGCGCGTCTCAATCTTGTTAAAGGATTAGGCCCTGTTTTACAAATTGCAGAAGGTTATACGGTTGAAATACCAGAAGAGGTTCACGACGTATTGGATGATAGAACCGATCCAACTTGGCCAACAACATGGTTTGTACCAAATATAACGGGAGAAGGTGCCTTTAAAGATGTTTACACTGTGATGAATAATTGGGGTGCTAATCACTGTGTAATAAGCTACGGACATATTGGCAATGATTTAATTACTCTTGCTTCCATGCTCCGAATTCCTGTAAATATGCATAACGTCAAAGAAGAGAATATCTTCAGACCGAGTGCATGGGGAATGTTCGGAACAAAAGATCCAGAAGCAGCAGATTATCGCGCCTGCCAAAACTTTGGTCCATTATACCATTAATGAAAAGATCCCCTGATTGTATATCGGGGGATTACTATAGAGCATATTTTTCCGCATTGGAATGAAAGTGTAGCAATTGTAGTGCTGAAAAGAATTGTAAGTACGGATACACACTATTTTCGTATCCGAAATAATAGAACAATAAAAAATAACGGAGGTTAAAAATATGGTTAATAGCTTATGGAACGAAACAAAGGAATCACAATTATCGCAAGGAGTAGACGAATTAGTGTATCGTTCGAATTTAATTGGAGCAGATCGTGCAGTATGTAATTGGGGTGGCGGAAACACATCGGTAAAAACAGTGGAAAAAGATTTTCGTGGTCATGATGTAGAGGTCATGTGGGTTAAAGGAAGCGGATCTGATTTAGCGACTATGAAAGCAAAAAACTTTACTGGTTTAAGAATGGAAGACATTCGTTTATTAATGGAGCGCGAAGAAATGCCAGATGAAGAAATGGTAGAGTACTTAGCGCATTGTATGATTGACAGCAAGCATCCGCGTGCGTCCATCGAAACATTATTGCATGCTTTCTTACCTTTTAAACATGTGGATCATACACATCCAGATGCCATTATTAGTCTTTGCTGCGCACATAACGGAAGACAAATTGCCGAGGAGATTTACGGTAATCGTTTCGTTTGGGTTCCGTATGTGCGTCCTGGATTTACGTTATCTAAAATGATTGCAGAAGGCGTGAAAAATAACCCAAATGCTGAACTAGTATTAATGGAAAAACACGGCTTAGTCGTTTGGGGAGATACGGCAAAGCAAAGTTATGAAAAAACGATTGCGGTTATTAATGAGGCAGAACAATATATTAATGAGCGAGTGAATGAAAGTACTATATTTGGAGGCCAAAAATACGAAGCTCTTTCAGTAGAAGAGCGTAGAGGCATTCTTGCAAAAGTAATGCCGATTACTCGCGGGGCAGTCAGTGATGAAAAGAAAATGCTATTATCCTATGACGATACAGATGAAGTACTTCAATTTGTAAACAGCCACAATGCACGAGAGCTTTCGCAAGTTGGAGCGGCTTGTCCGGATCATTTAGTTCATACAAAGCGCAGTCCTCTTTATATCGATTGGGATCCGCAAACGAAAGACTTAGATGAATTAATAGAGAAAATGAAAGCTGGTGTAGAAAACTTTAAAGAAGAGTATAAAGCTTACTTTGAACGTAACAAATACGAAGGAGACCAAATGTTTGAATCTGCACCTCGCGTTATTTTAATTCCTGGTATCGGTATGGTGAATACCGGTAAAAATGTGGCGATGTCAAAAGTAAGTGGTGCGCTGTATCATAGGGCGATTGCGGTAATGAAAGGTTCCACAACACTGGGACGTTTCGTTTCTCTGGGTGAAAATGAATCTTACAATGTGGAGTACTGGCCATTAGAGTTATATAAATTATCACTAGCACCAGCTGAAGCGGAATTTTCCCGCAAAGTTGCTTTTATTACAGGGGGTGCTGGCGGAATTGGAAGTGAAACGGGACGCTGCCTCGTTTCAGAAGGTGCTCATGTAGTACTTGCCGACTTGAACTTTGAAGGGGCAGAAAAAGTTGCGGCTGAAATTAACGAAAAGTACGGCGAAGAACGTGCGATTGCGGTGAAAATGGATGTAACAAAAGAAGAAGAAGTGAAGGCGGCGTTTGAGCAGGCGGCTCTTACTTACGGAGGCGTTGATAGTATCGTGAACAATGCAGGACTTGCGACGTCTAGTCCATTTGATGAAACAACACTTCAAGAATGGAATTTAAATATGAACGTACTTGGAACGGGATACTTTTTAGTGGCACGTGAAGCGTTCAAGCAAATGAAACAGCAAGGAATTGGCGGAAACATGGTATTTGTCGGCTCAAAAAATTCTGTGTATGCCGGGAAAAACGCCACAGCATACAGCTCTGTAAAAGCACTCGAAACGCATTTAGCGAGATGTATTGCAGCTGAAGGCGGTGAGTATGGTATTCGTGTAAATTCAGTTCTTCCCGATGCGGTTCTGCAAGGATCAGCTATTTGGGGTTCAAAATGGCGTGAAGAACGTGCCGCGGCATACGGTATCGAGCCGGATCAGTTAGAAGAGCATTACCGTAAACGCACAACATTATTAGTTAATATTTATTCGAAAGACATCGCTGAATCGATTGCTTTCTTTGCCTCTTCAAAGGCAGATAAAACAACAGGATGTATGATTACAGTTGATGGTGGTGTAACCGCAGCATTTACTAGATAATCATTTCGCTTGTGAAAAGGTATTTAAAAAGAAGTGTAATAGGCAAATGTTTTTTGTCTATTACACTTCCATATAAAAGAATAGCGAATTTCATGGGGAGAATAGAATAAGTCAATGTGCAGAAGGGGACATTTTACATTCGCTTTTCAAAAGGGGATGGAAATTTGAAACTTAAAAACTTATTAACAGGGGGATTGCTTTTTGGTACTCTATTATTCTCTTTAGGAAGCACGGGAGAGTTTAGTAAAGTAGAGGCAACATCACCTATTACAATTGAAACTCCAAAACCAGAAGGAAAGAAATTGACGCTTTGGTACAATCAGCCAGCAAAAGATTGGGAAAAACAAGCATTGCCAATTGGGAATGGTTATATGGGCGGCATGGTCTTTGGCGGAGTCCAGCAAGAACGTATTCAGTTTAATGAAAAAACGCTTTGGACTGGCGGACCGAGCAGTACGAGTGAGTATACTTTCGGGAATCGTGATGGGGCAGCGAGTCATTTAGGTAGTATTAGAGAAAAGTTATCAAAAGGTGATAAATCAGGAGCAGAAAGGGAATCCACGCAATTTCTAACTGGTTTTCAAAAAGGGTTTGGTTCCTATCAAAATTTTGGGGATATATACTTAGATTTTAATATGCCAGATGCGTCTTTATTTTCCAATTATCGTAGAGAATTGAATTTAAATGAGGGAATTGCTAGTGTGTCTTATAACTATAAAGGTGTTCAATATAATAGGGAATATTTCACAAGTTACCCTGATCGCGTGATGGTCATGCGTTTAACTGCTAGTGAATCGAAACAGCTTTCGTTAGATGTTAGACCTACTAGCGCACAGGGAGGGCAAGTATCATCTATAGATAACAAAATTACTATCAAAGGACAAATAGCGAATAATGGAATGAAATATGAATCAGAATTCAAAGTACTGAATGAGGGTGGTACATTAACAGCAGAGAATGGGAAAATTAAAGTAGCGAATGCAGATAGCTTAACAATTATAATGACTGCGGCTACTGATTATGAAAATAAGTACCCTACTTATAAAGGGGAAGATCCACATCAACAGGTTGAAAAAACCATGTCTGCTATTTCTAAAAAGAGTTATGAGGTTTTAAAATATACACATATTAAAGACTATTACTCTTTATTTAATCGTGTATCTTTAAATTTAGGAGGGGAAAACCCATCTGTTCCAACAAATGAACTACTAGCATCTTACAGTAAAGAAAACAGTAAGTATTTAGAAGAACTATTCTTCCAATATGGAAGGTATTTGCTTATTTCTTCTTCAAGACCAGGAACGCTTCCTGCAAATCTACAAGGAGTATGGAATAATTCGAACACACCACCGTGGGAAAGTGACTATCATTTCAATATTAATCTGCAAATGAATTATTGGCCTGCAGAAGTGACAAATCTGTCTGAAACAGCCGAGCCATTAATGGACTATGTTGATTCATTAAGAGCACCAGGGAGGGTTTCCGCAGAAAAACATTTCGGTGTTACAGGCGGTGGATGGACCGTTAACACGATGAATAATCCATTTGGATTTACTGCGCCCGGCTGGGGATTAGGCTGGGGATGGGCACCTAGTGCGAACGCCTTCATTGGTCAAAACGTTTGGGAACATTATAAATTTACGGATGATAAACAATACTTAAAAGAAAAGATTTATCCAATAATTAAAGAAGCAGCAGAGTTTCATAGTAAGTTTTTAGTGGAAGATCAAAATAAGAAGTTAGTCGTATCTCCGTGCTGGTCCCCAGAGCTTGGTGGTATTTCTAATGGATGTGCCTTCGACCAACAATTAGTGTATGAGTTATTCTCAAATGTAATCGAAGCTAGTGAAATCTTGCAGATTGATACGATGTTTCGAGATGAGTTAAAGACTAAAAGAGATCGATTATTCCCACCAATTCAAATTGGTAGATATGGTCAGGTGCAAGAATGGAAGGATGATATAGATGATCCTGGCGAAACGCACCGGCACATATCCCAGTTAGTTGCATTATATCCAGGAAGTATGATCAATCACAAAACACCTGAATGGCTAAATGCAGCTAAAGTCACCTTAAACCATCGTGGTGACGAGGGAACAGGCTGGAGTAAAGCGAATAAAATTAATTTATGGGCACGTTTATTAGATGGTGACCATGCTTATAAAATTTTGCAAGGGCAACTTACAGGAAGTACGCTCAGCAATTTATTTGATACGCATCCACCGTTTCAAATTGATGGAAACTTTGGCGCAACATCGGGAATTGCTGAAATGTTAATTCAAAGCCATACTGACTCCATTCAATTATTACCTGCACTTCCGAAAGCTTGGAAGGACGGTTCTTATAAAGGACTAAGAGCACGCGGTGCATTTACGATTGATGCGGACTGGAAAAATGGCGTTCCTACAGTCATTCAGGTGACTTCTGATCACGGAAATGATGTAAAGTTAAAAAGTCCAATGTTCAATACACCATTTACTTTGACAAGAGTGGGAACGAATACACCGGTGCCATTTACGAAGGATGGCGATACGATTTCATTTAAAACTGAAGCAGGTAAAAAGTATAAAATTGAGTCTATGCTTAGTTTCGATCTAGAATCTCCGAATAGTGTAACAGCAGGAAATACAGTTAAGGTAAAGGCCAATTTATCAAATTTTGGTACGTTGAAATCTTCATCTGGAGAAGTGGTTGTAAAGGCTCCTGAGAGCTGGAATGTGAAACCGATTAAAGTAGCTTTTGAAGGCATTGAACCAGGAGGATCTAAAACAATTGAGGCGGATTTACCTGTCCCTATTGATATAGTTGCTAATCAGTACGCCATTGAAGCGGAAGTAAATACAGATAGCGGGACGGTTAGTAAATCCAATCAAATAGAAGTAACGCCAGCAGTAAAGCTCATTTCGGCAAAGGTAGAACCAAATCCAATTATTGTTGAAGGTGGTTCTACTACATTAAAAGTAAAGGTTCAAAATGAAATAAAGGAAAAAGTGACTCCTGGAAAAATTGAATTGCAATTACCAGATGACTGGAATGCACAGCCATCAACAACAGACTTTCAATTACCGGCAGGAGGAGAGGAGACATATTCGTTTGTTATAACTCCGCCAAATCAGTTTAAAGGAATGAAAGAAGTTGGAGTTTCTGTGAAATTGGGGAATTCGGTGGTGACTTCAACGAAAGTGCAAGTGGCTTCCGGCGGTATCTATCTTAGTGATATTCCGTGGGTAAAAGCAACTGCCGGATGGGCAACAGTTCAAAAAGATAAAAGTACCGATGGAAATCCAATTTCATTACTCGGAACTACAGGTCCTATTACGTATAAAAAAGGGATCGGAACTCATTCAAAATCAGAAGTTATCTATGATATCTCAAATTCAACGTATAAACAATTTAATTCATATGTAGGAATTGATCAGGAACCTGGTGGTAAAGGTGGTTCGGTCGTATTTAAAGTACTACTTGATGGGGCCGAAGTATTTAATAGCGGCACAATGTACTATAATACGCCAGCCAAATTTGTTGATGTAGATCTTACCGGTAAGAAAGAATTAAAACTAGTCGTTGATGATGCAGGTAACGGTAATGGAAATGATCACGCGGACTGGGCGGATGCTTGGTTGAGTTTTAAATAATCTATTATATTGCTATCCAGCTAACATAAAATGAAAAAAATGCTATTCTTTCTATAGAACCATAGGGAGAATAGCATTTTTTTATCTAAAATATCATATAAAGTCATATTCTCTACCTACAGTTCGTAAATAACCGAATTGTGTTAATGTCTACGATTTACAAAAGAAACCATATGAGGTGTTCTAAAAATGAAAATACAAATTGTATTGTTTGATGGCTTCGGAGAGCTCGTCTCCTTTGCACCTTTTGAGGTATTGAAAAGAGCGATAGAAGAAGGGGCTCCGTTTACGGTGGAACTCATATCAAGTGAACGAAAGCAAGAGGTTACTACTTCGTTTGGAGTTACGGTTAAACTACATGATTTTTTACGAATGGATAATCGTCCAGATCTGTTAATTGTACCTGGTGGTGGCTGGAATCATAAAGCTGAACATGGGGCACGAAAGCAAGCAGAGCTTGGTACTTTGACTAAAATGATTAGGGAGATGCACAATGAAGGAACGATTGTTGCTGGAGTTTGTACAGGAGGTATGTTACTAGCTGCATCCGGTATATTGAATGATAAAAAGGCAACAATGCATCATTTGGCGCAGAATGAAATGAGTAAATATGGAGCAGAACTTCTTCATTACAGAATTGTGGATCAAGGCGATGTGATTACTGCAAGAGGAGTTACTTCAGGAATTGATTTAGGTCTTTGGATCACGGAAAGGTTTGCAAGTCCCAAAATTGCAGCTGCTGTTGAATATAGAATGGAATACGAGAGGCGAGGTGTTGTTTGGAAGTAATTTAACTTCTTTTTATCCCTCTTTAACGGGCAGTAAGAATCCCACCTCAAAATTCGGCGAATGTGGGAGACCAACTGCCCGTAAAAATCCGATTGGTGTGGGCTAATAATCAGTGTGGGTGGACAAAACCTCACTGACTAAAGTTTCAATTTATCATAATGGACATAAATGTTGCTTATAAATATGAAGTAAGATGTCATGAAGATAAAGAAAGGTTATTAATTTTTTATGTATTTTAATCAGAGGATTATAGTGTACACAAGACCTTTTGTTAAATTCAGAATATAAAGTGTTTTTTTATGGAGAATGAAAAAATGCATATAGGAGGAATGGCATGAAAGACAATACTCCTAAGAAAATCTTATTTATTCAATCAGGCATTACTTTTTATTACCCAATGATTGAAGAAGTGATTTTTAATAGTTTACAAAAGGTAAACAGCAATACAATTATGGTGAATCCAGAAGAAGCTATAAAAATCGCGTTAAAAGTTAAACCGGATTTTATTTTGGTACTAAGCGGTTTAAGTGCAGAGTTTCATAGTATAATACCATTCTTAAAAAATGCAGGTTTTACTACTGGACTTTGGCTGACAGATGATCCTTACTATACGGATTTAACACAGAATCTTGTTCCGTATTATGATTATATATTTACGCAAGATTTAAATTGTATCCAGTTTTATAAAGGGATAGGATGTAATAATGTTTTTCATCTTCCTTTAGCAGCAAACCAAGATGTGTTTAAACCTTCTCTTAAAGAGGATACATATAATTATGATCTTAGTTTTATAGGCACCGCATTTGAAAATAGAATTACTTTTGTTGATTCAATTTCAGAGTATTTAGCAGAAAAAAACACAAAAATTGTGGGATATGGCTGGGAGAAGTTAAAGAATTATGAAAGGTTACAGGATAAAATACAACTCTTGCCACTTGCAAAGTATGAAGATGCGTTACAATATTACTCATCTACTAAAATTAATATAAATTTACACCGTTCACCATATGATAAGGAATTGAATTGTAATTCAGCAAATATCCAAGCATATTCAGTAAATAATAGGACGTTTGAAATTAATGCTGTAGGTTCTTTTCAATTAACTGATGTACGCCCAGATATATCAAAGCACTACATACCAGGTGTTGAAATAGAAACTTTTTATAATGCATCGGAGTTTATAAAAAAAGCGGAGTATTATTTGGAAAATGTACAAGAAAGAGAACGAATAGCAAGAAATGGGCTGAATAGAACTTTGAAAAATCACACATATGATAAACGTATATTACAATTATTAAACTATATTAATTTCATTGATGTGACGATGTAGCCATTAACTTAAATGTATTAGTATCGATAAAAATGAAGTTATGTTTTGGGCACTTTCAACTAGAGTTAACTCTCGTCCTTTTATAGGGACGGGAGTTTTTTGTATTTTTATTTAGTTATAGCTCTAAATCTTTTCAATACATTAAGAAAATATGTCGGATATACGACACATTCATCATTTCTGATTATTGTTAAGAGTTTTATTCAAGATTATAATTTGAGGTAAAATAAAACAACACGTTCTCAGTTATTGTGCGTCAAAATGGGGAGAGAAGTTTATGAAGAATCCAGTGTTAATTGTTGGAGCTAGAGAAACTTCAAGAGCTATGGGTGAACAAGAAAAAACATTAGAGTTCTATGCCAATTCATTTATTTGATATAATGGATGTGAAGCAGGAAATAGATAGAAAGAAGCTTCTAGTAATTCATACTTAAAATGTAGGGAGATTGAACAGATTTATGGGGAATGAAAAAGAAATTAGTTCCGCTAAATTAATATGGAAGATGACGCGCCCACATACATTGACGGCGACGTTTTCTCCTGTAATTTTAGGGACAGTAGCATCACTTTATGTTGCCAAAGTTGATTGGCTTTTATTTATTGCGATGATGAGCGCATGTTTAGCATTGCAAATAGCAACGAATTTATTTAATGAGTACTATGATTTCAAACGCGGATTAGATACCGCTGATTCTGTTGGCATTGGTGGTGGAATTGTCCGTCATGGATTGAAACCAAAAAATGTTTTAACAGTTGCGCTTTTATTGTATGTAGTAGCAGCACTTATTGGCATTTATATTTGTATGAATAGCAGCTGGTGGTTAGTCGTCATTGGTTTAATTGGGATGGCGGTTGGCTATTTATATACAGGTGGTCCATTACCAATTGCGTACACTCCGTTTGGAGAATTAGTTTCTGGATTGCTAATGGGGACATGTTTTGTACTTATTGCTTTCTTTATTCAAACGAATACTATAACGATTGAAAGTGTATTGATTTCCATCCCAATTGGAATTTTAGTCGGTGCAATCAACATGTCGAATAACATCCGAGATATCGAAGAAGATATTAAAGGTGGAAGAAAGACATTAGTAATCCTCCTTGGGAGAGAAAAAGCAGTGGTAACACTAGCGGTAGCCTTTTTCATTGCTTATTTATGGATTGCTGTAATTGTATTGATGGGTTATATAAGCCCTTGGGCATTAGTTATGTTCCTAGGTTTGAAAAAGCCAATCTCTGCAATTCAAAGTTTCCAAAAAGGGGCAAAGGATCCAGGGTATATGCGCATCGCAATGAAATCAACAGCGATGACAAATACGATTTTCGGCTTCTTATTATCAGTCGGACTATTAATCAGTTATTTGTTTTAAATAAAAATCCTCAACAATCGAGCAATATTGTTAAGTGATTAATCCCCTATTTCTCAATTTAAATACAGAGAAATGGGGGTTTTTATTTTGTGATTTACAACGCTAAGCTCATTTTCCTGACGATTACCCCGTTTTTAACAACGTTAAGAAAGTTTTAGTGGCCTTAAAGAATCTAATGATATCACTTTCTCCGAATAAAAATGGTATTCTCCTAACAAATTACTATGTTCCCATATGTGTGCTTGTTTTGATCCCTAAAGATTTTAGGTGTAATACCTGTGTGTTTTTTGAATGTTTTTGTGAAATGACTCTGGTCGTAAAAACGAAGTAGGTTCGAAATGTCCGTCAAGGAAATGTCTGTCGTTATCAGCAGCTTTCTTGCTTCATTGATTTTTTCTTTATTGATAAAATCTAATACAGAAAATCCGATGATTGCTTTAAACATCGAGGACAGGTAATTTGGGTTTAACCCAGTAATTTCAGAGAGCTGTTTCACCGATATAGGCTCGTAAATATGATTTTTAATATAACTTTCGCAGACTCTGACTGGCTTAGGGAATTTGTGTTCATTTATCTGATTTACCATTTTTGTAAACTCGATTGCAACGGTGTTGCGGTAATCTTGAAGCTGCTTTATATCATCTATTTCCTCTATGCACTGAATTGCCATGTCGCTCATGGTGTACGCCTGTTCTGGGTCCAGCCCGCTTTCGATCGCTGCCCGTAAAACCTGCACCATTGACGCCGAAATAGACTTGGTGAAAAAAGGACTTACTGTGACAACAACAGTAAGTCCTTAATCTGTTTGTTATCGTGAGAGAAGCACCAACTTTGCTGCATGCGTTAAATATTGTAAGTGTTTGAAAAATCAAAAAATGATAACTGATACTACGTCAAGAAAATAGACACAGTTTTTTCTACAGTGCTTTCACTTGGTGGCAGCACCTTTTATAAGAATGGTCCCCTTGGTTTAACAAATGCTTTTTTGTAAATAATATGTTCGTTAAACAATTAATTAAGGGGGAATTGTATGCCACAGGATCGAAAAGTAGAAGTTCAAAACGATGCATACGAAGGAAAAGAGATTGTACCAGATAATCCACAATATGTACCGCGTCACATGCAAATGGAGCTGCCTCACGAATTTTCTATAAATCCTCTGTTTGCCCGTGAAGGAGAATCAGCCGTTCCGCGCTTTCACATGCCTGATAAAGGCATGTTACCAGAAACAGCGTATCAAATCGTCCATGATGAAATTGCTCTTGATGGCAATGCCCGCTTGAATCTTGCAACATTCGTTAGCACATGGATGGAGTCTGCCGCAGAGCAATTATATGCCAAATCATTCGACAAGAACATGATTGACAAGGATGAATATCCACAGACAGCCGAAATTGAGGAGCGGTGTGTCCGCATTTTAGCCAACCTCTGGCATTCGCCCACCCCCATTACGACTATGGGTGTTTCAACAACCGGATCGTCGGAAGCATGTATGCTCGGGGGGCTTGCGTTAAAGAGACGCTGGCAAAACGCACGCAAAAGCGAAGGGAAGCCGGTGGATCGTCCCAATATTGTGTTTAGTTCTGCTGTTCAAGTCGTTTGGGAAAAGTTCGCGAACTATTGGGAGGTTGAACCACGCTATGTGAAGGTTAGCCCAGAGCATCCCCAATTGGATCCTCAGGGGGTCCTCGCTGCCGTGGATGAAAATACGATTGGTGTAGTACCGATTCTCGGTGAGACTTATACCGGGCTTTACGAACCGGTTGCCGCCATTGCGAAAGCTTTGGACGATTTACAGGAGAGGACGGGCCTCGACATTCCCATGCATGTGGATGCGGCTTCGGGGGGATTTATAGCACCGTTTCTTCAACCAGATTTAGTCTGGGATTTTCAATTACCGAGGGTGAAGTCCATCAATGTATCCGGACATAAATATGGATTAGTCTATCCTGGGTTGGGTTGGATAATTTGGCGAGAAGCTGAAGATCTCCCTGAGGATCTAATCTTCCGCGTCTCCTATTTGGGCGGGAACATGCCGACTTTTGCTCTGAATTTCTCTCGTCCTGGCGCACAAGTGCTCCTGCAATATTACAATTACCTGCGTTTGGGGAAAAGTGGGTACTATGATGTCCAAAGGGCTTCTCAGAAAGTCGCTCTTTTTCTTAGTAAGGCGATTCAGAAGATGGGACCGTTCGAACTTTTGTCCGATGGTTCGGATATTCCGGTTTTCGCTTGGCGACTGAAAGATGGTTACACATTAAACTGGAATCTTTATGATTTATCTCGACAATTGCGTGTGTTCGGCTGGCAAGTACCCGCTTATCCATTGCCTCCAGATATGGAAGAGGTGACGATTATGCGCGTTGTGGTTCGAAATGGATTATCAATGGATCTCGCGCATTTATTTTTGATGAACCTCAAACAGGCCGTTGCCTTTCTGGATTCCCTGGACGGGCCTATGCCACATGATACAAAATGTGATAATGGGTTTCATCACTAAATGGGGACAGATCCGTAGTCATTAAGTTGAGCTAACCACCGGTGAAATTAACTATCTTAGATGAATCCTTCCATTAAGAAATTTATTGGAGGGACTTTTTATGGAGATTAAGTCGACCAATAAGAATATGCTTTATACAGAAGAAAGTTTATATCAATTATCGGTTTGGGGAACAGATTAAGCACCCAATCTGATAAATAGACGGAGAGATTCCACCTATTGATTCAAAAAATATGAAAATGGGTAATAGAATCTTTAGCTTATGGGAAAAATAACATTATAAAATAAACTAAAAGAGCCAGCTCATACGAGTAGGCTCTTTTAGTTATCTACTATTTCTAAGTGTCCTCTTATTTTCTCCGGAATGTCCTTTTCAGAAATAACGTCGTAAGAATAGACATACTTACCTTTCACATGAATTTTCAAGTAAGTTTTTCTTATAAAATCATTAGGAGTGTTCGTTCCTACTGTATATTCTTTCTCATTCCTTAATTCATCAACACCTTTTAGTGAGTACATAGCTCTTCCTTTATGATGGTAATCTGGAACGCCATATCCCTTCGCAACGGCGTATACATTTTTTTCTTCAGCAATCGGATTAAATCTGTCTAAATCTCCGCGTAATATGAAAGGTAGTAAGTATATAGGGAGGCCTATTCCTATTATGCAAATTACAAATTTCTTCATGATTATTTCTCCTTTTGTTCATTTACATGTTTCAGTATAGAAAAAAATTCTTATAAATAAAGGGAGATTTTCTTAAGGTTTTCTTAAAAAGAATTTTAAGGTTATTTTAACCAAAATTTTCATGGAAATCCCTTTAAAAAGAACGAAAGTTCGTATGTAATAGGAACAAACGTTCTTTTTTTAGGGGTGATTACCTTGTATGATTATTTTCTTTTACCTAATCGTATTATTCTTTGTGTAGATCTTCGTAGCTTTTATGCGAGTGTTTCCTGCATTAAAAAAGGACTGGATCCACGTTATACAAAATTGGCCGTTGTAGGTGATGTGAATCAGAGGGGGTCAATCGTATTAGCGGCAACACCGCCATTAAAAGCATTAGGGATCAGGAAGATGGCAAGATTGTACGAAATACCGAAGCGACCAGATATTATTATTGTGAATCCAATTATGCATACGTATATGAAGTGTTCAACTTTCATAACTGGTTTAGCTTTGCAGTATGTCGCGCCCGAAGATTTTCATCAATATAGTATCGATGAATTTTTCATGGATATGACTGCAAGTATTCATTTGTTTGCAAATAATCCGCGCGAGTTCGCATTAAAGTTTAAGCGAGAAATATATGAACGTACGCGAATTGACAGTACAGTTGGCATTGGTCCGAACTTATTATTGAGTAAAGTAGCAATGGATATTGAAGCGAAAAAGAATAGGGATGGAATAGCGCAGTGGACGTATGACGATATACCCGAGAAGTTATGGAGTATTAGACCGCTCAGTAAATTTTGGGGTATATCGTATAAAACGGAAATGAAATTGAACCGAAAAGGTATACATACAATAGGGGAATTAGCGCAGTATCCTTTGAAATATTTAAAACAATCGTTTGGTGTAATAGGAGAAGAGTTACATTTACATAGTAATGGGATTGATTTTAGCAGAATAGCAGAAAAATACGTTCCTGCAACAACATCGATAGCGAAAAGCCAAATATTATTACGTGATTATTCGGTAGAAGAGTTCATCGTTATTTTATTAGAACATATAGAAGAGGTTTGTTATAGGTTGAGACGAGAAAAGAAATGCGCGCAAACAATCCATTTTTCAGTTGGATATAGCAAGGAATACGGCGGGGGGATACGAAAGGCACATACATTAAATCGGGCAACAAACTTAACAATGGATATTTACAATGTTTGTACATACTTTTTATACGAGCGGCATACAGGGGAGCCGATTCGATCAATAAGTATTTCGCTAACAAATTTAATAAATGAAGGGGAAGAGCAAATTTCGCTTTTCGATAACATTGTACAAAGAGAAAAAGAAATGCGATTAACGAAGGTTATGGACGAAATTCGAACACGATTTGGTAAGAACAGTATTTTACGTGGGGTTTCCTACACAAGCGTCGCAACAGCAAGATATAGAAACACATTATTAGGAGGGCACAAATCG